>NZ_CP009431.1 GCF_001314325.1 Sphingopyxis macrogoltabida | reverse complement strand
CCGAATCCCCGTCGCTGCCGGGCACCCCTTGTCGCATAGCCTGTAGTGATCACGGGCTCATAACCCCGAGGCGAGAGGGAAGGGGGATGACCTGATGCGGTTCAGCATCAGGAGCAGACCGTGACCGACCTTTTTGAACAATCCAGCCAGAAGCTGGACGCCGCAATCACCGAAATCCAGCACGCCATCGCCACCGGACTGGCGAACAAGCAACGCCTGTTTGAGACGATGCGCCAGCTTTACGGGGAGGGCTCCGCAAACGGCGCGTGGAGCCAGAGGGACGCCTTTGACCTGCTCGAGGCGGCATTGACGCGCCACATGGCCGGACTGCTGAACAAACCTCAGATGCTGAACCAGATTTCGGAGATCAGTGCGCTCATCGAGGCGCTGCCGACACATACGGTCAGAAGTGAAGACCAGATCAGGTTCCAGCAATTCTCGACGCCCGCAGACCTCGCAAGCCTAGCCGTGATTCTGGCGCAGCCACTCGCAACCGATATCGTTCTTGAACCGAGCGCCGGACATGGCGCTCTCGTGGCAACTCTGCCCAATGTCAGCGCATTGCATCTCATCGAAATCGATCCGCGCAGGCGTGAAAAGCTGGCACTGCTGTTTCCCGACGCAACCATCACAGAGATCGATGGGGCCATGCTGGCTTCCCATCTCGACGCGGCTGTGCAGCCAAGCCTGATCCTGATGAACCCGCCGTTCTCCCGGTCAATGGGACGAGGAGCAGACGCGTTCGCAGCGGTGCGTCACCTGCGCGCTGCCATAACGCGCCTCAAGCAGGGGGGGCGGATCGTCGCGATCATGCCGGACTGGTTCACGACGAGCGCAAAGCTTGCGAAAATCTACGACGACACCTTTGCCTCTTGCACGGTCCGCACATCCATCCGGCTCGATAAATGCTATCACAAGCAGGGAACCAGCGTGGCCGTGCGCTTGTACGTGATCGACAAGATCCCGGGGCAGATCAGACCTGCAGTTTTGGCGCGGGAAACAGTTGCTGACGTCGCGTCTGCGGTTCCAATCATCAATCGCGTGACAGCCCAGCCCGACTGCGAACCGCGCGCGGTGCCGCCGAAAGCGAAGCCGGGTGCGCTCTTCAAAGCCATGCGGGCAACGCCGATCACAAAGCCCGTCAAAGCGAGGGCAGCCCAAGCCCCCAAGATCGAAGCACTGGCATTCAGTACCCTGGACAAGCCGCGCGTTCTCGGTGAGCAAAGCGGGGTCTACATCCCGTACCGGCCAAGCCGGGTCGACATTGTTGGTGCACGCGAACATCCGACGCCGCTTGTCGAGAGCGTGGCCATGGGCTCGATCCCGGCACCAATCCCGGATTATGTCCCGGCGCTGCAGGATCGGGTCTTGCAGGAAAGCCTGCTCTCCGAGGCTCAGATCGAAACTGTCATCTATGCCGGGAACGCGTGGCAGCAGTATCTGCCTGGCCTGTTCATTCCGGCTGAGGAAGGCGTTGGCCTGCAACTCGACGAGCAAGGGCGTGCCTACCGCAAAGGCTATTTCCTCGGCGATGGCACGGGGGCAGGGAAGGGCAGACAGATCGCCGCCTGCATTCTTGATGGCTGGCTTGCTGGACGCCGCAAGGCCATCTGGGTCTCGAAGAACGAGAGCTTGCTTGAGGATGCGCGCCGCGACTGGAGCGCCATCGGCGGCCTTGCGGCCGACATTCAGCCGCTTTCCAACTGGAAGATCGATCAGGCAGTTCCGTTTCGCGAAGGGATCCTGTTCGTCACCTACCCGACCCTTCGCAGCCAGCGTCAGGACGCCACCCGCCTGAAGCAGCTGCTCGATTGGGCGGGCGAGGATTTCGAAGGTGTCATCGCCTTCGATGAGAGCCACGAGATGGGCGGTGTTGCAGGAGGCGAGGGCGCCCGCGGCACGAAAAGCGGATCGCTGCAGGGCATCGCCGGCGTGCTGCTGCAAAACAATCTGCCCGATGCCCGGGTTCTCTACGCCTCTGCGACTGGGGCCTCGGAGGTCAACAACCTTGCCTATGCCGTACGCCTCGGTCTGTGGGGGCCCGGCACTGCGTTTGCCAACAGGGAAGATTTCATCAGCCAGATCAGGGCAGGGGGCATCGCTGCGATGGAACTCGTGTCGCGGGACCTCAAGGCACTGGGCCTCTATCAGGCGCGCGCGCTTAGCTTTGCAGGCGTCGAATACGAGATCCTGAAACATGATCTGACAGCCCAACAGATCGCCGTTTACGGCACTTATGCCGACGTCTGGGCGATCATCCATCAGAACCTTGAGGAGGCGCTTGAGTTGACCGGCGTCGTCGATGAAATCGACGGCACAACGCTCAACAGCGGTGCGAAAGCCGCAGCGCGAAGCCGGTTTGAAAGCACTAAACAGCGGTTCTTCAACCAGCTTCTGCTGTCGATGAAGCTGCCCACGCTGATTGCTGCCATCAATCTCCATCTGGATCGCGACGAGGTGGTTGTCGTCCAACTGGTTTCGACCGCCGAAAGCATCCTCGATCGCCGTCTCGATAGCCTCTCGCCAGAAGAGCGCGCGGAGCTCGACTTCGATCTCAGCCCGCTCGACGCGGTAATTGAGTACCTTGAGCGCGCCTTCCCCACGCAACAGATGCAGGTATTCGTCGATGATACCGGCACCCAGCGCTCGGCACCGATGTTCGACGGGGAAGGCCGACCAGTCCACAACCAGACTGCAATCGCCCGCCGCGGCGAGATGATCGAGCATCTGTGCGCCATGCCGCCGATCAAGCCAGCGCTGGACGGGATCATCGAGCACTATGGACCGGAGAAGGTCGCCGAGGTGACCGGGCGCAGCAAGCGGCTCATCACCCAGAGCGACGGCCAGCAGCGGCTCGAAACCCGTTCGCCGCGGACGAACCAGTCCGAGACCGACCAGTTCATGGATGGCAGGAAGCCGATCCTTGTCTTCAGCGATGCGGGCGGCACAGGGCGGTCCTATCACGCGAGCCTTGACGCAGCTTGCCAGAAGCGGCGCATCCACTTCCTGCTTGAGCCGGGATGGCGAGCCGACCGCGCCATCCAGGGGCTGGGCCGAACGCACCGGACCCATCAGGCGAACACACCGCTGTTCCGGCCTGTCACCACGAACTGCAAGGGCGAACTGCGGTTCACCAGCACCATTGCGCGCAGGCTCGACAGCCTGGGGGCGCTGACCCGCGGCCAACGCCAGACGGGCGGGCAGAACCTGTTTGACCCTGCCGACAATCTCGAAAGCGAATATGCCAAGGCGGCACTCTCGACCTGGTTTGCCTTGCTGGCGGACGGCAAGCTCAAGAGCGCAACGCTGATCGATTTCCAGCGCCGTAGCGGGCTTAAGATTGTCTCCGAAGACGGCATTCTCGAAGAGGACCTTCCGCCGATCCAGCGTTGGCTCAACCGCATCCTCGCGCTGCCGATCGGAATGCAGAATGCGATCTTCGAAGAATTTCTGGGGCTGGTCGAAGCGCGGGTGTCGGCAGCGCGCGAGGCCGGATCGCTCGATGTTGGCGTCGAGACCCTGCGGGTCGAACAGGCCGAGGTTGTCGAAGACATAGTCCTACGGACCGACGGGCGAACCGGCGCCACATCGCATTTGCTGCAGTTGTCTCTCAAGACGAGAGCACGGCCGATCTCGCTCGAGCGTGTCCTTGAGCGCCGCGACTACGCCGACGGCTGCATTCTACTCCACAACACCAAGAGCGGGAAAGCAGCGCTGGCCGAACCCTCGCGGCACTTCATGACCGAGCAAGGCGAACTGATCAGGCGAGTTATCCTCCACCGTCCCCTGCGTCGGGAATACCACCACTTCGATGACCTTGCGGAATCGGCTTGGGAGGAGGTCCCCCGCCGGACCTTCGAAAAGCTATGGCAGTGCGAGGTTGGGGAGCTTGCCGAGCGGCTCACCAAAGAGACCGTGTACCTTGCGACCGGACTTCTCCTGCCGATCTGGTCGAGCCTGCCTATCGACTATTTGGAGGTCCGGCGGATCGTCGACGAAGAGGGCAGAAGCTGGCTCGGTCGCTTGGTTCACGAACTCGATGTGGCCAAGCTGCTCGAGAAATTCGACATTGCCTCCACCGTTGAACTCAGCCCGGAAATGATCATCAGGGCGCTCGGCGAGGGCCGCACAGTCCCTATCAAGCAGCCGTTCGAGGCGACCATCAAAAGCTCGCGTGTGGCAGGGGAGCAGCGCTACGAAATCGTGGGGGTGCCCCCTGAACAGCTGCCTTGGCTCAAGAGCTTCGGCTGTTTTACGGAAATCATCGCGTTTCGCACGCGTGTTTTCATTCCAAGGGGATCAGCGATTTCGGTGATCGGCGCGCTGACTGGCGCATGAGGAAAAGCCATGCTGGGACCATCGATGCCGAGGGTCGCAAGCGCGCTGGTGGCAAGCCAACCGCCCACAATATTCATCATTGTATGGGATGATGAGACATGGGACCTTTCCGCCAATCACGCGATCTGGTGTGCACGGCGGGCTAAACGCGCAACCTAACCCTTGCGACGGCTCCCCACATTGCGCCACGCAGAGCCGATTAACTTATCTCACTCAGGAATTTTGTAGTGACTTTGATTGTGTGTCTTAAGGCAAGAGATTGCATCGTCATCTCCGCCGATAGCCTAACTTCGCTCGGCCGGAAGATCGTAAGTTGCACAACCGAGAAGCTGCATCAGGTTGGGACGGACGCAGTAACCGTCAGCTGCGGGCTCTCACGCGTCAATGATAAAGGTTGGGGGACGATCTTGGCAGACTTTCCCGCGCCACCGAACGGCACAGCCATCGCGGCCACTGTGTCGCGGCTTCAGGCGTTCCTTAATGAGATTATAGGGCGCGTACCAAAAAGCAATGTTGGAGCCTGCCAAGGCGGGAACACCTTTCTGCTAGCCGGCCACGATGTTGCCAATTCGGGCATGGCAGTCACTCGGTTGACCCGGCTTGGGGACCGGCGTCAGTTCGAGGCCGCGACGACCGTTTCGAATGCGTCGGATCACGACTATATCGAATGGATCGGCGATACGACGCCGGTGTCGACTTATATCGCGAGTAAAACCGCGCTGTACGATCCAGACATGCCACAAGACGCTGCGGTCGAATTTGCGATTAAGGCGATCATCGACGGTATCGCTGCAAGCCTGGCTGCGGGCAACCACACGATCGGTGGCGAGTTTGTGTCGGTCGCGTTGGTGTCGGCCAGCAATGTCACTTCCTCGCGGCACCCAACCGGCATTCCATGTATGGTCACTGCGTTAACTGGCAGTTCGATTGTACCACCTGACCACGCTTCACCGCTGGCTGGCTCTGAATGCAGGTATCAAATCTGAAGGCCAACTATCTGTCATTCGGTGGCATCTAGACCGCTCGTGAAAGCGGCTATTCGCCATTGCACTTGGCGGCGCATGCGGTCGGCTGATGTGGTGGAGTTGCCTACGAGGGCTATAATACAGGAGGTAATGTGAAGCGTATCGATCTTGGAATGGTAGTCACCTCAGCGGCCAGCGTCGCAGTGATTGCCGATCGGCTTGAGCAGTTGATCAAGGACCTAGCGTCGGATGGAAAGACGAGCGCCAGTCCACTTGGCCTGCTCACGGACTTTCACTTAGGGGTGCAGGGACTCACGGACGTGGCGCGAGACTTAAATCTCCCGGCGACCGGGGCGGCGGCCGCCCGCTGCAAAGCGTCGATCAACAGGTTCATTGGTGCCAACGATGGATACATTCGTGTCACGAACGCCCGGGAGATCATCTCCGACGTGCGCCAATTACTGATCACGCTGCGGGATGAGACCAGAGAATATCGAACGTTCGTGATCCCGCCGACGGAGGCCAAAATGCTTGACGGTGGCCGCGAACTTTTCGGGGAGAACGTTTCCGTTATGTTTCCGTCGATTCAAGAAGACATCGACGCCGCCGCGAGTTGCCGCGCATATGGGCTGTGGCATGCCACGGTTGCTCATTCGATGCGAATCGCCGAAGTGGGCATCCAGAGACTTGCGAAAAACATGGGATCTAAGATCGGAAAAAGCTGGGGTGAGACCGCGGCGAATTTGCGTAAGACACTGGCAGCAGTGAACGCAGAGAACGGCGATAGCACAGAAAAAGAGTGGGCATCGCAAGCCGGTGACCACCTCGAATTCATCCGGAAGGCTTGGCGGAACCCTGCGATGCACCCAGGGAAGACGTTCGACCGCGAGCAGGCGCTGTCAGTCTACGAAAACACCCGCTCGTTTATGCGGATGCTGGCAGAGAAGCTGGCGCACTGATCAACGGTCCATCATGCGCGAACATAGATTGAAGCCGAATGGGCCAGGTGTCGATTCAGCAGTTCACCGCACCCCTCAAGTTGTTGGATAGTCGATGGCATTTGGCAAAATCCCAGCTGCACCCTAGAGGGGCTGGAAAATGACCGACGGAAGCCACATCAGCCAAAAAGCATCACCATCTCCTGCCCACGCCCGGCGGAGCACGTCGGCTAATGCGGATCACCGAGGCTCTTCGCCGCAACGGAATCGGAAGCTATCGTTGGCCGAAGAGGAAGCCGTCCTGGCCGCATTGTCCCGCACGTCCGAGGAGCTTCTGCAAGAGCTGCGCGAGGCCTGGGACATGCCCGCGGGACGACCCATCCGTGTGGTCGGTCGCCTGACGCTGACTTGGCGTGGAAGCGACGGAGCGGACATGGTGTTCCTCAACGAATTAGAGCACCCTGAGACGGGTGTCGGTCTGGTCTATCCTAGGATAGGCACTTTGGTCATCAATCCTGATCCGGTGAATGCCTCCGTGCCGCCAGGACCGTCGCGGACCATCACGGACGCCAAGACGCTGGCGTCCGGCGAACAATGGGCGATTGCCGAAATCGAACTATCGACACTTGAACAGCGCCGAAGGCTTCGAAATCCTTGGGTGGTAACGGTTCGATCTGGTACGCTGCGATTGCTGAGCGACCTGCCTGACGAATGGCAGGTCCAAGTCCATGGTGCCCAGTCGGTCAAACGCATCTCTGCATCCGCCCGCGAGGAAATTGAGGACTACGTTCGCAATTCCGTCCTCGAAGAGGATCAGGAACTCGCTCGCAGCCATGCAGAAAACATCCGGAGGTTAGCCGAGCTAGCGACGTCACGGCGACAAGCCGAGGACGATGCACGAGCGATGTTAGCCGGTCTGAACGACGAACTCGCCGCGCAACAGTTGCGCGGCGACACAGCACGACAAGAAGCCGACGGCCTGCAGCAGCGACTGACATCCGAACGCGATCAATTCGAGCGGCAACAACGACACATTGAGGAAGAGACGCAGCTCATGGAACTTCGATACCGTAGGCTGAAGGAGCTTCTTAGCGAGAAGCGGGACCGCCTGATAGCGCTCGGCCTTGTAGACGCTGGCGACATTGATGCGGTGATGTGGGAAAACGAAGCCGGAGAAGAAGGTCGGTCGGGCATTAGATTTTCCGAGGCGCTAGACAGCGACCTCTCGCGCCTCGCGCCGGTGCTTCAGATCGAGCTGCAGAAAAAGGGACTGCTCTACCCACAGGCGCTGCTCCGCGACTTCCTCGCACTCCTGCGGACCCGCGACCTCGTCGTGCTCGCTGGTGACTCGGGGTCGGGCAAGACCAGCTTGATCCGCGCGGCCTCCGAGGCGATCGGCGGTGTCTGCACCGTCGTTCCCGTCAAGCCGAACTGGACCGGCCCCGAGGACCTGCTAGGATACTACAACCCGGTCGAGCGCAGCTATCAGGCTACTCCGTTCCTTGTTGCCCTGCAGGATGCCGCGCGCCAGCCCGATGTCCCGCACTTCATCTGCCTCGACGAGATGAACCTAGCGCGGGTCGAGCACTATTTCGCCGATTTCCTCAGTCTGCTTGAGCAACGAACCGACTTGCCCACGATCCAGCTCTACACGGCGGACGAGGAGCGTCACGTCGTCGTCGAACAGGGTCTTTTTCTTCATGTCGAGGCCGAGGCCCGCCGACGCGCCGGGCTCGGTAACACAGCGACGCTCGAAGACATCCTAGGCAATGACCAAGCGAATGCCGAGATCCACCGCCTGAGCGGCCTGACCGACAAGGAATCGGTGCTGATCTATCACGGACGCCTGCGTCGCTCGCTTGCGGCACAGATGCGAATGCCGACGTCCCTGACCATGCCAGCAAATGTCTGGATCTTCGGCGCCGTCAACATGGACGACACTACGCACCAACTGTCGCCCAAGGTGCTCGATCGCGTGCATGTGCTCCGCTTCGGCAATCCGATGCTCGCCGACTGGGACGCGATCGAGAGCGAAATCGATGCGGCCGCCGGCACCCTGCCCGCGGACCTGTCAGGACTGCTGATCCGGTCGGACGAAATTGGCCTTCGCCAAGACTATCCGGTTTTCGACCGTCAGGACGACAACGTTCGGTTCCTGTCTGACGTCTCCCGCCGACACCTCGATCCGCTCGGGGTAGAGTTTGGCCTTCGAGCGATCCGGCAGGCGCAGGGTTATATCAACGCAGCCGTTACTGCGGGCCTCAGCAAGGACGAGGCGCTCGACAACGTGATCAGGCACAAGATCCTGCCCAAGATGGCGTTCGACACCGCTCGGCCCGCCGGAAACGGTCGCGCGCGTCGCGAAATCCTCGTTGAATTGCGCGACGAGTTGTCCAAGCGCTTTGAGGGCACGAACGTCCAGATGGATGCCAGCAGCGTTGCCGAACTCGATCGGATGATCCGCTTGGCCGAAGGCAACAACGGCATCGTCAACTACTGGCTGCGTTGATCGGCCGATGGACGTGCTGGCGCATTATCTCGAGATCGAGTGGGAGACGGAGAACACGCCGCGGAAGCTGGTGGTGTCGACGCATCCGATCGAGATCGAGATCGCGCGCGATGGCGTCTTGCACGCCGAGGTTTCGATCTTCCGCGACTTCGCTCCCTGGATGGGCCTCCACCTCTCGGGCGCCCTTGCGGAAGCCACGCCGGAAACCATCGCCGCCGGCGGCCAGCGCGCGCCGTGGCTAAAGATCGCCGACGAGCAAGGTCGGGCCTGGTGGATCCCCGCAACGGGGTGGAGCAAGAAGACGGGCCGACATCTGGCCGAGATGCACCGCTCGTTTGGCACATTCCAGGTCGAGATCGGCCCCCGAAGCAAGCTGACGATAGATGCAGTCGCTTTGGAGCTCGATCGCGCGCATGCCCAAGACTATCTGGATGACTTTCGGGACGATCTGGTCTGGCTCGCCGTGGGGCAGCCAACCGGGGCAGCGGCACGAGCGGGATCGGATTACAGCAACGAACTGGTTGAGGCGCTTGCCGACTTCGCGCAGGCGGCCCGACGAGTGGTCGAACATCCCTCGCGCGACGTTAGGGAAACGACCGCTCTCACAGCAACGGCGAAGCTGCGCCCCAGCGCTGACACCTTCAGGGCTGTAATGCGGCGTCCTGGAGCAAAGGTATATCCTAGCCGCGTCGCGGTCGATAGTGCCGACGTGCCGGAGAACAGGTACGTGCGAGGCTTGGTCGAGCACTGCCGTCGCCTCGCTCATTCGATCGCACGCGCTTCGAATCGCCACCAAGGCCATCTTGCTGTCAGGGCAGAAAGGGAAAAAGCCCGCGCGGCGGCACTGCTGGCCATGAATGTGGTCGAGATCGATCAGGAGATTTACGATAATCAACTCGATGAGGTCAGCTGCGTCATGGAGGCCATCGGCGCGTGGGGCCCGGATATTGCCGCTTCGGGGCGGCCACCACGCGAGTTTCACTTCGAGGTCGGCAAAGAGTTCAGGGAAGCAGGGAACGGACCCAAGGAACTTTTCTATAGGAACCCCACCCGTGACCGCGTCGCTGACGACCAGGTTCGCATAGACTTCAGCGTGGCGCGACTCCCTGACGCGCTACACGATCTTGTGATGGCCGCACGCCGGATCGATCCCGGGCTCGCCCTCACCGTTGCTGGGCATGCCTCGCTTACGACGTTTAGTACGAGAAATGAGAAAGTTGGCCGGCGAGCGGTCTTCTCCGGGATCTCGCAGGTCAAGGTCCACTCACCCGTCCTGCAGAATCGGACAAGGTGGCGCTCGGTCTACGAAGGGGACGGTTGGCGTCGCCCGCTCAGCACCGCCGAGCGTAAGGAATTTGGTCTCGAGGCCCGCACAGCGCAGGCCCGTGCAGCGCAGCTGGAGCAACGCGCGCAACTGAGCGAGGCAGTCCATGGCAGCCTCCAAATCGTCGAACGCGATTTGGCGCTACAGGAGGCAGGGTGGGACAAGCTCGGGGTCGGACCGACCGCGATGTTTCCGATGGGAATGCGCTTCGCGCATAACCCAAACTATGCTGCGGTTCTTGCCGCTTTCAACAGGGTGTCGGAACTGGAACGTCGTACGGGTATCGGCGGCGACGCGCTCGACCGGCTGGGCAGCATCAACATGCTGCATTCCAGCGCCATCTATGAGCGGTGGTGCCTGATCAAAATCATCGACGTACTGATGGAGGACTTCGACTTCGTGCCTCAGGGCGAATGGGTCGAGCATGTGATCGCATCGTCTTGTCATAGCCGCAGCTATGCCGACCAAGGCTTTACAGTCGAGTTTAGCCGCGCTGATCCAGGCATCAAGGCCCGCCTTGAAGTGGAGCCTCTGCTCGACAACGGCCGACGCCCGGACTTCCGTCTGCGTTTCGAGATGGTGGGATCAACTGGATCGTCGAAGTCCATCTTCCAAGATCTGGGGCGGGGTGGCTCGGGGCTTGTCATGGACGCCAAATTTCGTACCCGCTGGCAGTACGGCGAGCTAGCTGAGATGCTGACTCTTTTGGTAGAGACGAAGAAGTACGGACAGGACGGTTGCCGGGTCTTTATCTTACAGCCCAGTAGGGGCACGATCTCGAATAGCATGTCGCCCCTCAATTGGGGACGCGACTGCGACTATGGACACAGGTCGCCGACAGAACACGCACACGGCAGTATCCAGCTGGCAGCCGACCCCGCCCATGGCGGAAGGTCGCTGATGAATTTGCGCCGCCTGATAGCCATGGAGCTTCAGGACACGTTTCCGAAGCCGGAAGCGAAGACAATCGGCGGACCCACTGGTGAAGTCGAGGTATGCACCTCGACGTTCAGCTTTTGCATCTACTGCGGTACGACGCACAACGTTGAGAACGTCAAGCCTGGTCGAACCACGCGCGACAACAGAAAGTGGTACTTTGGCTGCGCTCACTGCGGCGCGGGCACCATGCAAACGCATTGCTTCGGCTGCGGCACCGCCATACACAAAAACGGGCTACAGATGACGTACCATTTGACCGTGGCCGACCAGATCTCAAATGTAGTTTGCCAGAAATGCGGCATGGGCTTCTAGCGGCCCACCACATGCTTGGATTTGTGATAGATCCATCCGCTCAAAAGTCGTCGCGACCATCAGGATTATCCGAAGGCGCCTGTTGACATGACGGATCCAATCGCGCCGGTCGGAAAATCGACTAGCCTTCTGCGATCCCGGCCATCATTGCGCTGATCGCTGAATGCGCCCTCAAACCCTTGCGGCATTCTGCACTCTTAAGAGACATACGCTCCACCTCCGCGGCCTGCCGCGCTGTTCATCCGCAGGGGTGACAACGATTAACTCTTAGGCCTGCGTGAAACGCAGATCAGAAGGGGAGGGGGAGGGGATGTGTGCCCGGGTGATTGCCGGGTGCACATCAGGAGTGACGACCATGCTTATTCCCTTTTCCCGGCTCTATCTGAGCGATGCCAATGTGCGCAAAACGCGCAGCGAAGAAGACGATATCCAGCTTTCCGCCGACATCGAAGCGCGCGGCCTTTTGCAGAACTTGCTCGTTACCAAGAGCAAGAAGCGCGGCAAGTTTGCCGTGATCGCCGGTGGTCGCCGCCTGCGGGCCATCGAGATGATCGTCACGCGCGGTGCCTGGGCCCCCGATACAGAGATCGAATGCAAGCTGCTTGAGGGCAGCGAAGAGGAAGCTGGCGAGGCCTCGCTCGCTGAGAACTTCCAGCGCGTCGGGATGTCACCAGCTGAAGAATGCCGCGCCTTCCAGCACTTCATCAAGGAAGGCAGCGATGTTGCCGCGGTCGCCAAACGCTTTGGCCTCACCCAGCGCTTTGTGGAAGGCCGTCTGCGGCTTGCCAATCTCGCTGAGCCGATCTTCGAAGCGCTTGCCAAGGGCGATGTCACTCTCGAAATCGCGAAAGCCTATGCTGCTACCGATCAGCACGAGGTGCAGCTGCGGGTCTTTGAGCAGATGCGCTATGCATATAACCCAAGCGCCGATGCCATCCGGCGCATGGTGGCGAGCGGTTCCATGCGCGGCAATGACCCAATCGCGCTGCTGATCGGCGAAGATGCCTATGTGGCCGCTGGCGGCAAGATCGAGCGCGACCTCTTCAGCGAAGCGGCAGATGATCGCTGGATCGACATCGAGATCGCTCACAGACTTGCGGCCGAGAAAATGGAAGCCGAAGCCCAGCGCATCGCTGCTGAAACGGGCCTTGCCTGGATCAGCCCGGTGGCGTCGACCAATTCCTGGCAGGCACGCAGCGAAATGGGCGTCAATGCGGTTCGCCTCCCGCCCGCGCCGCTCTCCGAAGAAGCACGTGCCCGAATTGACGCGATCGATGCCCGGATGGAAGAAATCAGCGAGATCATCGACGAAGGTCACGAAGGCGGGCCTGAAGGCGACGGGGCCGATTTCGGGCAGCTCGAGGCCGAGTATGAGGAGCTCGATGCTGAGCGCAGCGACCTCAATAACCCGGTGCGCGAACTGCCCGAAGAATGGCGCAGTGAGGCCGGACGGTTTCTGGTTCTCACCACCCGCGGCGAGATGGTGCTCGAGGCCGATTATTACAGCGAAAAGCGCCTTTCGTTCGAGACTGATGAGAATGGCAAAGTGACAGCGACGGCCGAAGAGCCGGTGCCAGGTTCCACCAAGCGAGGCAGCGCCGCACCTTCCAGGCCCGAGGCAGTTGCGCCGGGCACGGAAAAGCCGATCAGCGCCCGCCTCTTCGACGAGCTTTCGGTCCAGCGCCGCAATATCCTGTCGGCATCGCTGCTCACCGATGCGGGGCTCGCGCTCGACTTCGCCATCTTCGCGCTGGCTGACAGCCGCAGCTATGAAAGCCGGGGAACCTCGATCAAGGGCGGACGACCCAGCGATCCGGCGACCGGAGAACTTTCGCAGTCCACAGCCGAAGGGATTCTCGCCGAGGCCGAAAACGCGCTCGACAAGGCATGGCAGGAACATGGCTGCGCATCCCAGCGGTTTATTGCCTTCCGCGAGCTTGCCGACGAAGCCAAGGCGGCGTGGCTCGCCTATGCGGTGGCCATCTCGCTCGAAGCCAAGAAGGGCTATGGTTCGGAATACCATCCGATCCATGCTGTCATCGGCAGCATGCTCGACATCGACGTTGCAGCGATGTGGCGGCCGACGGCCGAGAATTTCTTCGACCGGGTGAGCAAGACCTCGTGTCTTGCCGCGCTGACCGAAGTCGGCGGCAGCGATCTTGCGGCGCGTTATGCCGCATCGAAGAAGGCTGACCTTGCCAAGACCTGCGAGACGATCTTCGCCGGCAAGGCGATCGTTGAACAGGACGTCAAGGAAGCAGCACTGGCCTGGCTCCCCGAAGGCATGAAGTTCACTATCGCTGCCAATCCCGCTGATCCGGTCATCCCGGACACCGGCGAAAGCGACCCTGTCGCCGACGTCTGCGATGGCGATGACGGTGAAGCCGACAGCGAGGCCGACGAGCTAATCGATGACCATCAACATGAAGTCGCCTGTGAAGAAGCGGCGGTAGCCGCCTGAGACGGCAAATCACCCCTCCTGATGACCTGGCCCGGCCACTCGCCTGAGTGAGCCGGGCCTCTTTTTGTTGAGGAGCAGGCCAATGCGCCAACGACCCAAGCGCGACGTCGCGCAGGAAATCACCAATCTGATCATCAAGACAATTGAGGCCGGAACGCTGCCCTGGCGCCGACCCTGGAAGAAGACCGGTATGGGCGGAGCGCCGCTGCGCGCTGCAGGCGTCCCTTACACAGGGATCAACCGCCTCTATCTTTGGGCGGTCGCCGATCACTATGGCTATGGATCCCGCTATTGGATGACCTGGCGCCAGGCCATCGAGCTTGGCGGACAAGTCCGCAAGGGTGAGACCGCCGAGCCGAGCATCTACTTCAACAGCACGAAGAAGACCGCGGTCGACCAGGCGACCGGTGAGGAGTCGTCGAAAACAATCCGCTTCATGCGCGCTTACAGCGTGTTCAACGCCTCGCAGATCGATGGCCTACCGCCGCATTTCTATCCGAGTCCGGTGCCCGAAGCGCCGCCGACGCCTTCGCAGAAGGCCGCTGCCATCGAGCGCTTTTTCGGCCCAATCCCGGCTGACATACGCCTCGGCGGAGACCGCGCGTTCTACTCGCCGGGCGCTGATTATATTCAGCTTCCGCACCCCAATGTCTTCAACACCGAAGACGGGTTCGTAGCCACGAAAGCGCACGAACTCGGCCATTGGTCGGGCCATGCCTCGCGGCTCGCCCGCGAGTTTGGCAAGCGTTTTGGCGACAAGGCATACTCTTTCGAGGAGCTGGTCGCCGAGCAGGTGAGTGCCCGGATCTGCTACGAACTGGGCCTTCCGGCAGACCTCCACGAAAGCCATGCCAGTTATGTCTCGCACTGGCTGGAGATCCTCAAGGCCGACAAGACGGCCATCATCACCGCGGCCGCGAAGGCCGATCAGGCATTCAACCATCTTGCGGCCTATTCGGGCTACCAGAGCGAACCTGTGCAGGATGAAGGGGAGGAAGCCGATGAAACGGCGCCAGTTCCGGCTTGTGCTTGAGCCAGCCCCCGAGGAGGTCGTTCGCCTCACCCAGCTTCACCGTTATGCCAGCGATGTTGCAGGCCGGGGGAGGGCGCCCATAGGCGGTGTGCTGGCTGAGTATATCGCAGGCCTGTTCCCACAGAGGGATCCACGCCAGGTGCTGGACGGTCTTCTCGGCAAGGGGGACGCCGGTTGGTCACTTGGCATAGCTCCGGATCAAGGCCGATCGCTTGTTATTCAGACAACCGAGGCGGGCGTTGCGGTCTCGGCAGTTGCGCGAATCCTCGAGCAGATTGCGCCAGGCACGCTCCGGCGACCGATGATCTACGAGCCGTTGCCGCTGCAGGGCCTAAGCGAACATCGTCGCAGCCTGCATTGAGGGAAGGGGGATGGGGCCATTGCATCTTGCAATGGAAAGGAAGGGTCGCGTCCGTCAAGGTGGTGTAATTTCGGCTGTGGCCGTGGGCCATCGTCAGGCGGCTTTGGCGGTGATGTGTAGGGGCTGATTTTCCTCCTCGATCATGGGTTGGTTGAGTTCGGCCATGCCTTCGATCTGCATGTATCGGTGCTGGAGCTGCCACTCGTCGTTCTGCTCCATCAGCACAGCCCCGACGAGGCGGATGATGCTGTCTTCGTTCGGGAAGATTCCGACGACGTCGGCGCGGCGCTTGACCTCCTTGTTGAGCCGCTCGAGCGGATTGGTTGAGTGTAACTTCGTGCGGTGCTGGGTGGGAAAGCCGGTGTAGGCGAGCACGTCGGTTTCGGCCTCGTCCATGCAGGCGCCGAGCTTGGGCCAACGGGTGCGCAACTGGTCGGCGACCTGTCGCCAGACCTGCGTTGCGCTTTTCTGATCGGGCTGCAGGAAGACCTGGCGGATCGCGGCGGCGACGACAGTGTTCTGGCCCTTGGGCACATAGGACAGGGCATTGCGCATGAAGTGCACCCGGCAGCGCTGCCAGGTGGCGCCCATGACGCGGGTGATCGCGCCCTTGAGGCCCTCGTGAGCATCGGAGATGACCAGCTTCACGCCGGTAAGACCGCGCCGAACAAGGTCCTTCAGGAAGTCGGACCAGAAGACCTCCGCTTCCGAGGGGCCGATATGCAGGCCGACGATCTCGCGCCGGCCCTCGGTGTTGACGGCCATGGCGATTATTGCGGCAACGCTGATGATCCGCCCGCCTTCGCGTACCTTGAGATAGGTGGCATCGAGCCAGAGATACGGCCATTCGCCGGTGAGCGGGCGTTTCAGAAAGGCATGGACGCGCTCGTCAATGTCCTTGCAAAGCTTGGAGACGGTGGACTTGGAGATGCCGGTCATGCCCATGGCCTGGACGAGTTCATCGACCCGCCGGGTGCTGACCCCGCCGATCCACGCTTCCTGGATCACCGCAACCAGCGCTTTCTCGACCATCTTGCGGGGCTCAAGGAAGCCCGGAAAGTAGGACCCAGCACGCAGCTTGGGGATTTTCAGGTTCAGCGTGCCTACCCGGGTATCCAGCGAACGGTCGCGATAGCCGTTGCGCCAGGTCGCGCGCTCGCTGCTGCGTTCGTGGCGACCCGCGCCGATCAGGCCATCAACGTCGGCCTCCATGATCAGCTGCAGCACGTTCTCGGCGATGGTGCGCAAAAAATCCGGTTGGCCGCCCTTCGCAGCAAGCTCTTCGATCAGTAATCTGTCCTCGGTCATCGGGAACTCCTCTTCGTCACGGTTGAAGTGTGCAAACTCCACCATAACGATGAACCCGGTGGCCACCAGCGACGCCGCATTCCGGGGTGGGGCATGCCCCACCCCGGAATACACCATCGCCTACACCGGAAATTACACCACGAGCGCGGACGCTAACGAAAGGAAGCCTCATGTCTTGCGACATCGATTACCGTTACCGCCGCGCACTCCAGCCTGATGGACTGACAACCTTCGAAAATGCGCTGCGAGCATTGAACGAGGCCGTGGATGATGTCCGCCTTGCAGGCCGGCAGGCCGCAACCTGTCCGGCTGTGCTGCTGCTGACGCGCCACCTTCAACGCATTGCTGATGGAAGGCCGACCGAATGTGAGGCAGACGACCAGGCTCTGCGGGCCCAGTGCATCGAACGCCTTGCCGAGCTCAAACACAGACCGGCGATCATTGCGCTGGTTAAACGCGGGATCGACTATCGTCCCGAAGAACTGCGCCATTACCGGCGCGAGGGCACGCGTGCGCTGCGCCAGATCGCAGCAGGGATCGGCCTCGAGCACGCCGATTACCGCATCAGCTATTACACCTCACAGGAACAGCTCGCGGGCGAGCATGTGCTGGAAGCCGACGGGATCTACGTCCGGATCAGCCCGGAAAGGTTCGGCGAGCCAGGTCTCGCCTGGCGCAACCCGTTCTGGAAACCGCCTGGCGCGGTGATGCGCAAAGCGCCGATCACCGCCCTTGCAGACATTCCCGCACTCACGGCGCGGATCGCGCGCGAATTGAAGATCGCACCTCCGGCGCAGCCGGGGCTCATCTGAAGGAGAACTCGCATGGGCTGGCTTTACATGCACCGTGCCGGAATGGGGGGCTTCGACACTCCCAAGGCCTATCTCGACAATCAGCTCACATGGGAGCGCGAGAATGAAGAAACCGGCACCTTCGAAGGATGCCGGGTCATCAGAAGCGTGTCCACAACCGGGGCCTATTACGCGGCTGTCCAGCGCTATGGACCGAACAACCAGACCCACGCCATCTCCGCGGTGATCTGTTTGGTCCGCTGGAACCCCAAGGCCGCAGACGGCCTCCTGTTCGGCTACAAGGACATGGATGAAAATTCAGGGCCGGTCGAGGCCGGGTGTCCCAGAAGTATCCTCGAGGAACTCGGGCCAACCAATCACCCCTATGCCCTCGACTGGCGCAACCGGTGCTACCGGCAGCTGCGGCTGAAGGAACGCAAGATCGCCGATGGCGACATGATCCGGCTGCCTGAACCCATGAAGTTCACCGACGGGAGCGAACACGCCGAATTCAGGGTGACAAAGCGCGGCGCGAAGATTGAACTTAGCACGCCCGATGGCCGAGGCCGGTTCCGCATCAGCAGATTGATGGAGCGCCGATTTGAAGTCGTGCCCCCAAAGCGCGCGGTTCGCACATTCTTCCCGGCAACGCCGTAACGCTCGGGAGGTGATCATGCTGCCTCAGAGCCTGGACCCCAGAAGGGCGATCCTGTGCGGGCGCGCCAATGCCGAGCGTGTCGCCATTCGGATGACCGCAAATTCCGGGCAGAGCCATGCCGTGGTAAGGACGGACAGCAAGCTCCAGCCCTTCTGCGTTATGCCTGCAGAAGCGGGCCTTCCCGGTGCGATCGAATTGCAGGTCGTGGTTTTGTAATAGCGGGAAACCTCTGCGGCAGAACCGGAACACCTGCTGGGTCTGGCACAGCAAACCTTGATTACCGCAAAAATTGACGCTATATCGCGTCAGAATTCATGGGAAAGTGCAATGGCGATTCAAAACTACGCTGACAACGGCGCGTTTGCTCCGCGCAAGATCGTCGACGCGCTGCGGACCACCAGCGACGAACTCGCACGCTCGCTGGGCCTCGGCAAGGACGCGATCCAGCGCAAAGACCGGATCGCGTCGACACGTACCCAGCGCCGCCTTCGCCAGATGGTCGAGGTGCTCAACAAGGTCGAGCCGCGCTTTGGCTCGGCCTTGCTGGCCTATGCCTGGTACCGCTCGGAACCGCTGCCCGGCTTCTCGGGCCAGACCGCCATGCAGCTGGTGCAGAGCAACCGGGCCGACGACGTGCTGACCTATATCGACGCGGTCGACGCCGGCGTCCACGCCTAGTCCAATGCACTTTACCGGGCTGCTCTACCGTGCCCACAACCCGGTTTGGTCCCGCGAACCCCTCTCAGGGGAGGGGGCGGCCCGGTTTGGCGGACGGTTCAATCGCATCGGGCGCATCGCGCTCTATACTTCCCTCGCCCCTGAGACCGCGCTGCGCGAGGCCAATCAGGTTGGCACCCTCCAGCCCACTACGCTCGTCGCTTATCAGGCCGACATCGGACCGTTGCTCGATGGCCGCGATGCAGCTGCATTGCGGCCTTTCGGTATCGCACCGGCTGAGCTCGCCGATCCGGCGTGGCGCGATCGGATGCTCTCAGGCAAGCCGGTCCCGACGCAGGATCTGGCCGAGGCCGCGATCGTGCAAGGCTATGCCGGCATCGTCGTCCCGAGCTACGCCCGCGGTGCCCCCGCGGATGCGCTCAATCTGGTCCTGTGGGACTGGGACGGGCGCATCGCGCTTGTTGATGACGACGACCGGCTTGGCCTTCGCAATCACTGATTGCCGCTTATTCCTCGATCATCCCTCCGAGGCCGGGATCGAGATACCACGATGGGCCTTCGGTAAAGTCGGCGCTGCGGGCAGGAACAGGGCCATCAGGCTCTGACGAGACGTAAGGGTTGACCATCGGTGCCGGGTGCTGGCCCGAGCGCAGAATGTGGCCCGACATCTGGCACCGCGGCCCGAGGAGCTCGAAGAGCCATTCGAGATCGTCGAGCATCTGGACAACCCCGCGCCCTGCCAGCGCATAGTAGAGGCAGCGCTGATAGTCATCGCAATGGCAGGACAGGATCTGTGTCAGCCGAGCCTTGGCATTGGGCAGGCCCTGAAAGACGCCCTGCAACGTCTCGTAGAGCTCGCGCGCCGAATAATAAGCATCGAACGGCTCCACTCCGATCGAGGCATTGGCGAGCATGCGCTTGGTCGGGCGGCAATTCGGATCAAGCGCCGCGTCGCGCAGCGTGACATCGAGGTCGAACTTGCCGATATCAAAGACCTTGTTCATTATTCATGGGCTCCTGCAGATTATGAACATACCGTGAACAAACCACAGGGTCAAGGCGTCATCATGCATGTGGCTGGTAGGTAAGGACACCACAGGAAAGACCGGCAGGGTCGCGATCAGCGACGAGCTGAAGGCTGCGCTGGTGCGCTGGTATACAGGCCGGGGCAGCGAGGCCGACCACCGCGCTTGCGTCTCACTGGTCTCCACCGCGCGAGAGAACCACAAGTGGATCGCTTGCGATTGCCTTGGGGCAGAGCATCCGCCGCCGCTGATGAGCGCGGCCTATCTCAGTTTTCAGGAAACCTATTACCTCCGGCGTCTTACTTCGCGGCCAGGCCACGAGCCAGGATGCCCGTTTCATCTGCCGCAGGCGCCACCGCGCATCCGCGAGACCGTGAAGGATTCTCTCTATGCCATCGGCCTTCCAAAAGGCCTGTTCAGCGCACACCAGAAGGCGCCGGAGAAGCTTGCACAGAGGCCAGAGGACATTGAGCCTGACGATCGCTCGCGCGGCGTCGCCATTCCGCGCCTTGGCAAGCTGCTCTGGCTGCTGCTCGAGCGCGCAGGCTCGAACATCCTGCGCGAATTACCGGCCACAGGCAGGCGCGCAGGCTCGATCAGCGAAGAAATGCGCCACCTCAAGCGCGCCGCTCAGGGCCTCGAAATCGCGCCGGGCATCCGGCTGTCGGATCATCTCTACACCAACGCGATCGACTACGAGAAACGGCGGGTCCATGCCCGATTGCGGGCTGCGGCCGAGCCCTGGCCGCCCGAGTTTGCACCGCAGGCCTTTCTGCTTCTCGAAGCGAGCGAGGTCACATCGAGCGAGGTGGTGACGGGGCTAGGAACTGTCGAAATCCGCAATCGCATCCAGCATACCGGGATCATCCGCGCCGAGGTCGAGCCACCCTTTCTCGTGCTGGCCGTCGTCGGCGAGCATAGTCGGCGCGAAGGATACCTGGCGCTGCGCGCCTATGCCCAGCCTGTCTTCAGCGGGAACCAGTTCGTGCCCGCCGAGCGTGAACACGATCGCGACGTGCTGCGCGCGCTCCAACAGGCCCAGTATGAACTGCGCCGTCTCGGTGTCAGAATGGCGGTCAAGAAGGTCCTCTTTGACATCACGCTGGCTGCGGGGTCGGCGAGGCCGGATTTCCTGGTGGCGCTGCTCGATGAGCATAGCGGGGTGGAGTGCAAGTTCGCGCTCCAGATCCTGCAGTCGGATGATGCTGACTATCTTGAGCTGCGCAGCATCGAGCGCGAGCGTCTCGGTCAGGCCGGGCTTGTCGTATCCATGGCCGTCAGCAGCGTGACGCCTGAGGCAATTATCAGCGAAGCCCGCCGCATTCTCGAGTGAAGGGGAGGGGGAGGATGTGAGCGAACCTGAAGAAGGAGAGTTCGCTCATGACATGCTTTGCTCCGTCGCTGCGCCCATCAACATCGATCTGGGGTGCTGTTCAACAGGCCGATCAGCTTGGCCCCGGCATTTGGTCGGTTATGACCGCAAGCCACGGCGGCATCATTCTGTCCGATCAGAGACAGGCCGCCATGCCGTCGGCGCTACAGATCGAGGGAGGGTCCTACGAAGAAGACTGCGATTGGTCGCTCCCGATCCTTGCCTTTTCCAGCGAGCTTGATGGGCAGGGCTCCTGCTCCGCGGGCTTACTGCAGCTTGCCCGCGATACCGCCAAATGTTGGCATCCGGACCGCTTCAGCGCCTTTACCGGCGAGGCCGTCGAGGAGAACCCTTGCGCGATCCTGCGGACGCGTAAGGCCTACATAGCCGCGATCGGCGAATTCTGCGTGACGAGCGCCTGGGGCGATTGGGCCGAATGGGTGCCGGAAGGCAAAGTCGGGGTGATTGCCCGGCAAGTCGAGCGCGTCGATCACCTTGGCCGGCCAAACTATGGCGAGGCCGAAGTCTGCGCGCTCATCGCCAAGGACCTCTACGCTGCGCGCGGCGAGGTCACGGCGCTGCGCGATACGGCGCACGAGATCATCCCGATGCCCGAGGCCCTGCGACCGAAACGAGTGGGCTGAAGAGCAGGCCGAAGGCCGCCCGGCTCTGGCCAGGCATCGATCCGCCGATCTGGAGGGAAGGGGGAGGGGAAGGGCGAACCAGTGCGATGAAGGACCCTTTGCCATGAACCCGACAGTCATCCGACCCAGCGTCAGCCCGAAGACGATCACCAAAGTCACACGCCTCTTTAACGGCACCATCGGCGATATCCTCGGCGAGCTCCTCCAGAACAGTCGCCGCGCTGGCGCGTCCCGGATCGATATCGCCTGCTGCGCGGATCAGGACGGAGCGCGCCTGACCCTTGTCGATGATGGAACCGGGGTTGCCGATCCCCAGACCATGATTGCTCTGGGGGATTCGGGCTGGAGCCAGCACATCCATGAGGCCGAAGATCCGGCAGGCATGGGTGTCTTCAGCCTTGCGGGCAAGGGCACCCGGATCAGCTCGCGGCATGCCAATGCCGACACCGGATGGTCGGTGCATGTCCCCGCGGATGGCTGGACCGGTGGGCAGGACATTACCGTGGTGCCTCTTGCTCGCCCGGTTGGTACGACCATCACCTTCCTGGTGCCCGGCGTGAGCGAGCAGACGGCCGAGAGGATTCTGCGCGAAGTTGCAAAGTTCTACCCGCTGCCGGTGTTCTTCAATGGCACGGAAATTCCGCGCGAGGACTTCCTCGCCAAGGCGATCTACATCGCCGATTGGAACGGCAGCCAGATCGGTGTGTTCGAGGGGCGCGAATACCAGCAAGATCCCACGACCAACTTCCATGGCATGGTGCTCACCCGCAAGCTTGCCAGCGTCTCGGAGAGCCTTGGCGGCAAGACCTACCATGCCCGGCTCGATATCGGGGCCACCCCGGGCCTTGCCCTTGTGCTCCCGGCGCGCAAGGAATTCGTCGAGAACACCGCATTTGCGGCGCTGCAGACAGCGTGCAAGCGCACGATCTATGCCGCGCTGGCGCACAGAGGCCAGCACCGGCTTTCCTTCGAGAACTGGAAGGAAGCGCGCGATCTGGGGGTCGCCCTGCCGGAGGCCCACCCCTGCCTGCCCCGCTGGCATGCCGCCATCGCGGAGAGCGACAACGTCAATGTCGAGTATGAGGAAGTCGCAGCAGGTGCGGACACGATCCTTGTCGCGGATCTTGAGCCCGATATTGCACAGGGACTGGAGCGCGCGCTGCGCGAGCACCCTTTGCGCCCACACCTCGTCGAGAACCATCCCGCATACGCTGGCTATGGCTGGTATGACGCGCTGCATCAGCTCGGGAACGTGCGCTTCTATGTTGCAGCCGGGGAGCAGGGCCACGTCATCGCCGAGAACGGCAGCTTTCCGCCGCTCGATGACCATGTTCGTGCCGAGACGATCGAGCTGAGGTTCTGTGTCTTTCACCGCGCCAGCGAAACGCAGCGCGAGGAACGGATCCCGGCAGACGTCGCCTTCGTCGTGGGCGAGGATGGCTGGTACAGCGGTGTCGACCAGATCCGTATCGCTTTTGTGCCGGGTCCGGCGCTGACCCCCGAAACGCTGGTCGATCTGATCGAGAACGTCTGTTTCTGCGCGAGCGACGACAGCGAGGCCGACTCCTGGGACACCCAGCACGAGCACTTCTTGCGCGATGCGCGCGAGCTCGCGGCCCGGGTGCTGCTCGGCGAAGACGAGGCCATTGCGGCGCGTATCCGCGACACGCTCGCCAGCATCCTCTGGGTCATCCCCAAGGATCGGCAGGTTACCATTACCGTCGCCCCCGGGACCGCGATCAATATTCAGCTGTCCGCTTGTCAGCCTGCCGGCTGAGGCTCGCGAGGCCGTCCGGTTGCCCGCTGATCGCCCCTTTGATCGGGAGGAGAGCTCCAATGTATGACACATCCGACCTATCTTGCGCTCGGCAGCGCGCCGAGCGGATCGCGCTGCTCAATGATGCCGCACGCCAGGGCCGTGACCGAACGGCACGCATCGTCATGACCTCCGGGCTGCTTGCAGAACTCGGCGGCGACACGGTGGCACAAAGCATGATGGCACAGGCCCGGCTGATCGCCGCTCTGCGCCATTGCACCTTCGCCCCGGATTCGCCCGAGCGAGACTTTGCAAGCCTGGATGTCGATGGCATCAAGGTGCTGATGAAAGTCGATTATTACGACACCGAACTGGCGTTCGGGTCAGAGGATCCGGTCAATCCAGCGATGACACGGCGCGTCATCACGCTGATGCGGCCAGCGGACTACTGATCATTGTGAAGGGCAGGCATTTCGCTGCGTGACCGGGCAGCCGCCCAAGCCCGATGCGGAGGTAAACGGCGCATGAGCAGACACAAAGTACCGCTTCGTAACGGGATTGCGGCGGCAAGTGCCTATGTTGGCTGGGATCGCCCGCTTCAGACCTATTTCGCACAGGTTCTAAGCGCCCCTGACGAAGACGGAGAGGAGATCGAACTCGTATGGGTCGGAACCGATTTCGGCGAGCTCCCCCGCGCAGTTGACGCAATCCGCGTGCTCGAACCCTATTGCCATATCGATGCAAGTCTTGCCGCACAGCTCGAGATCGACAGGATGGCCTGCCTCGCCACGCGCGATGGACCCAATCAGCTCGAAGCCAAGGCCTTCATGGCGCGCCTCAGCCAGATCAAGGACAGGTCCGAGCCCGAAGCTTAGCTCGGTACAGACCGCGCATTGCTCGAAGCAGGGCCGATTGATCTCCAGAACCATGCATCTAGGCTCCTCAGCCCTCTGGGCTGGATAGAATTACGCGCGCCTGCGGTGGCTGGCGCACGGGCCGGGCCACGGGCCCGGAGGAGAGGGGGGATGGGAGAAGGTGTTCCGGACAAGGGGTTCGGACAGCATCAGGAGAATGTGACATGAACATCGGCACCCTCAAGGCCAACGCAGAAGGCGTTCACATCGGCCGCATCACCACCCTGACCTTCAGTGCGACCGTCGCTCTGCGGGCCTTCGAATCCACCAACGAGCGGGCACCCAAGTTCGACCTCATGGCGCTCTCGGCGGACCGCCGCAGCTGGGTCAAGATCGGTGCGCTGTGGGAATACTCGTCGAACGAGACCGGCGAATGCTTCCTGTCGGGCCAGATCGACGATCCCAGCCTCTCGGCGCCGATCCCGGTCGCCATGTTCCAGCAGAACGATGGGAGCTTCAATGTCGCTTGGCGCCGTTCGAAGCCCAAGGCCTCGCTCGACGGCTTCGGCAGCGAGAGCGAAGGCGCCCTGCCGCCGCTCACCGCCACCGGAGACGAACCGGCCAGCGACCGCAGCGTTGACAGCGCCGCTGCCACCGGCGACGGTCTGGGCGAAAGCACCGCTCCGGCACCCAAGGGCAAGACGCGCGTGAGCGTCGACGCCTGACCGGGACAAGCCCCCCCCGTGACCGGTGCCGCGACCCGCGCCGGTCACATCGGGAAGGCCCGTCTGCGCATTTGTCGCGGGCGGGCCTTTTCTTTTGCCCGCTGCTGTCGGGCTCGGCAGAACTGCTGAAGGAACTCGGCCAGCAAGAGGGAAGGGGGAGGTGCCGTTCGAGCAAAGGAGGCTTGAATGGCAAAAACAATCTGGACAGTTGATCTTGGTGGCGCGCCCACGAATGAGGACTGCGCGCAGATCGGTCACACGCCGAACTTCGCCATCGTGAACACTGCAGAAGCCATGCTCTACAGGGCTGCGCTGATCGCGGTCGCCGGGCCTCCGCCCGCCGGAATCACCCTGCGGATCAAGGCTAACGCTCATGATTTCGGGACCTACCGGACAGTCGAGGCGAGCATCGACAATGACCAGGACGACGGCAGCCATGCCAGCTATCTCGAGACCCTCGAGATAGGCATCGCCTTCTGGCATCAGGCCGGGTTTGCACCGCCTGAATTCGGCAAGCTGACGGCCAGCGATCAGCTTGCGGGTTTCGTCGTGGAAGCCGTCGCAAGCGCGCTGCGGATCACACGGCCAAGCAGCACTGGCGCATTCTTTCCCGCCTCGTCCGGGCCGCTCCACCGGAACCTCACCGCAGCCTTTCCAGAAGCGGCGCAGCGCGCCTTTTCTGAAGGGGGCCTGACATGCTGACCGATAGCGAGCGCTTCGCCTTCAGCGCCTGGCGGATCCATGCGTTCGCCTCGACGGGCAATGCCTATGACGCCGTGCAGACCGATGAGATTATCGCTGCTGGCGATACTCTGCTCATTCTCGATGAAGGGGTTGTCGGCGTCGCGATGACTTGGCCCTTTGCCATCACCGCAGAGCCGGGCAGGCTTCACGCGGTCTGTGAGCCCGGCGCTGCCGAAACCTTCGGCCACATTGAAAAGGCGCTCGATGTTCCAGACGGTTCAATTGCTCGAGCCTGCCGCCTCGCAGGGACTCTGGGCTTTGCGATTGATACGGGCCTCCTCCCATTGTTGCCGGAGCTGCCGGCGACAGAGGTTGACGGCTAGCGCGGCAATCGTCGCCACAGAAATCTTGCTATTTTGGCAATAATTGCTATTTTAGGTGCAAGAGGAGAATTGACCATGCCAGCGGCGGCGAATGAGCACCCCAGGATTCCCCTGACCCGGTTTCACAACAACACCGGTGAGTTCCTCGACCTTGCGACCAAGCAGCCGGTCGTCCTCACCAGCCATGGCCGCGAGCGGCATGTGATCGCAGATAGCGAATATTTCCGCCATCTTGAACAGGCGGCGCGCGGTATGATCGCAGATCACATGAATATCGAAGCTGTCGCTTCGTCCGACATGACCGAAGCCGACCGCCAAGCTTTCGCCAATGCACGGCCCTCGGACAGCGAACTCGCCAATGACCGCTGGGAAGACTGACCGCCCCGCAGCAGGCCATATCCTCCGATACGTCTATCTCTTCGAGGAAGAGCAGAGACGGGGCCGCGACGAAGGCGTCAAGGAACGCTTTGTCGTCGTTGTGGGTGTGGAAGGGTCACGCTATCTGGTCGCCGCGATTACGACCAAAGGCGAGGGCCGCAAGAACGCCATCGTGGTCCCCGATGAGATCGCGCGCGCAGCTGGGCTCGTTCCTGGCAGCGCCATTGTCGTTTCGGAATTCAACCGGTTCACCTGGCCCGGGTTCGACATCAGACCACTGATGAAGCAGCCCGGCTACATTGCCGGACGACTCCCACCGCGCTTCACGGCAAAGATCATCGATGCCATAGCAGCCTGGAGAGCAGCTCCCGTCGATCGGGATTGATTGGCGTAACGTGCAAACAGGCAGGCCCCTTGGGGCCTTGTCCGTTTGTGCATCAACGCCAGGCCAGTGGCGGAAACCTTGCGGATCGGCACCCCAGATAGCCAAGGTCAGGTGTTCCGGGCTACTGCCGCAAAGGGACTATTCGCTCACCGAAATCGGCGAGGACGGACGATCAATCCTGCGATCAACGCCAGCGTCAGCAAGCCGATGCGCGGCGAGATTGATATTCAGGCACGCAATCACCCCCTGTGCCACCTGCACGTCCGCCGCCCAGTGCCCCTGCCTCTCTGGTCGAGCTTAGGGCCAACCTGCAGAAATGCGAGCCGTGTTGCCCGGCAAGCCGGGCTGCCCGCACCACCCCGATTTCTGAGGTTTCCCGCGCGCGAAAGCGCGCGGTGTCCCAGCTCTCCCGCCGAGGCTCGATAAGGGCACCGGCGGACGAGCCGTCGGCACCAAGGAGGCTCTTGCAATGAACATCGTCAACCTCGTCGGCCGTCTCGCCAAGGATCCCGTTGCCCGCGATCGCAGCGACACCCGCATCACCGAACTCATCCTCGTGACTGAACGTCCCGTCATCCGCGATGGGAAGGTCCAGAAGGACCCCGAAACCGGCTACCCGGTCAAGGATGCCGAATTCCATAAAATCACCGTCTTCAACGGCCTCGGGCTCCCGCTGCGCCAGCACAAGGCCAAGGGCGACCAGCTCGCCGTGACGGGCCGCATCCACTACTCGCGCTGGCAGGACGCCGAAGGCAATGACCGCTACGGCTGCGAGATCATCGCCGAGAACGTCGAGTTTCTCTGAACGGCAGGGCGGCGCGCAAGCGTCGCCCAAAACCGTGTCACGATGGCGAAAGCTGGACGCCGGTGGCGTCCAGCTTCGTCCCACGGTGCCCGCAGCTGCAGCGCAGGTGTCGCGCGACGATCTCCAGTTTCATCGGAATGGATTTGGCAAAGCATCGGTCTCGCAGTTTGGTTGCGGGGACGATCACAACGCGGTGGCATCCGAGACATTCAACCTGTGCATTGAGGCCATGGCGAACCAGATCGGCGAGGGTATCGAGACGTTTGCTGCTCATGCGATGATCAGAACATCATAGGAACATTGCGAGTCAAGGATCACAGGGGGCAGGCAGAGGAAATACTAGCAGCTGCATGCCGTCTCCCTGGCCTTCGGCCGGGATCGCGCTCTATTCCGCCTGCCGGCCTGGCGCCGGGACTGCGTCCGGCAGCCAAGGACGGCCCGGCTCCACCGAGTCCCTTTCAGGGTCTCGGCCCATACGGGTGACGATAACTGACGGATTGGGTCGCGGCGCGCTCGTCGGCGGCAACTGCCGCCGTCTCGGCACGCGCGGACCCAACCCTGTCTGGCTGCGGCGCTCTCAGATTTTTCGTCCTGCGCCCGATCGCGTGATTTTCAAGGCGGTCTCGATCCTTCCGGTAAGCTTCCGCAGAGGAGCGCATTGCGGATAGGAGCTTTCGAGAAGCGCCTTCAACTCGATCAGGAGGCTTTCCACACCGCTTGGCGAATTGGCATGGTTGAACAGCGGATCGTCTGAAGACATGTCGCCAAAATAGAGGCTGACGGGGTCATCCAAGGCGTTCAGTTGTCGAAGCGGCACGTCGGCGTAGAGCCAATCTACGAGCACGCTCATGAGCTTGTCGACGCGCCAGTTCACCGCTCCGGGCTTGCTGTTCGATTGCAGGATCGCCCGCAGCAAACGTCCTGCTAGCTGATGCTGAGCCAGCGTCATGCTGCCATTCGGCTTGCGATCGTATCCGATCATATCGCGGTGATAGGGGAGCGTTTGCCGAGATGGGCGCGCAACGATGGTGCCCTTAGCCTTTGCTCGGCGCTTGTCCTGCGGCGTTGCCGCTTGCGGCGAGACAAAGACGTCGTGATTGGGCATCGATGACCCGGCCCAATGCTCTGGTGTTTCTGGGGCAGGCAGTGCGTTGATACTCCTCACAAGGGCATCAAAATCGAAGTCCTCAGTACGCTTGGAAGCGACGAAGAGGGTACAGCGATACGGCAAGTACAGACCAGGCCAGTCTGCGGCGCCGAGCTCCCAACCGTTCCGCTTTGCCCAAGCTGCCCGTTCATCGCTCACGATCGGACCGGAATAGGGCTCATCGATGAGTATGAACTGTCCGCTGACCGGCAGCTTCCAATAGCTCGAATGGTCGTTGCCGGGCAGTTCCGCATCAAGATCAGCCATGGCGCGGCTAGCTTCGAGGTAGTCGCAAGGACGTAGACCGGTCATTTCCATGAACCGCAGAGCCCGCGCTGCCTTGCACAAGCTGTCGCGAACATACTCGCGTGTCGGCCCAACCATGTCTTTCACGAGATGGTCGGATGCAGCCACGCGCATGGATGCGAGACCGCCGACAAGCTTGAGCTCGGCTTTCGAAACCAGTTCCAAGAGCGGCCGCGATAGGGTGACGGGCAGAGATTCCCGACCCCGCTCGAACGTCTCCTGGTCTTCCCAGTAACCGGTCAGGAACACCCGGGCAGACCTATCACCTATGGAAGTGCGAGCATGTTCGTATCGTTCAAAGCCCGCGCTTCGCGCGGCCAAGTCGAGGGCCCGTCGATGAGGAATGCCGTCTCGTTTTTTCAGTTGGTTCGCGAGGCGCTTGATGTTGGCCAGATTGGACGGCCGCACGTTAGCAATCGACATGATTGTTCTCCGCGGCTTGAAATGTAGCGTCGCCCGTCAACCACCAGCACTCAAGCCCGAACAACATGTTGCAAGGGATCGTGAGATATCGCGGCAGTGCTGATCGACAGCTTGGCTTGGAGACGGGCGTCATGCTCCTGCCGGGAGCGCTTCCCGTTGTAATCGATCAGGCGAATCGTGACAACAGTCGCTGGGCCGACTTCAAGTTGAAAAGTCGGGGGAAACTGCAGCTCCTTGAGTACAGCTTCACACCGATTGGGAGCACCGGTCTGTGCAATCAACCAAGGTTTTCTTCTCAGGCATTTCGGCTTTGCCATCGAAGCCGGCAGTCTGGAATCGCGGTGTTCCCGCTGTAACCCCTGCGCAGGGCCGAAGGGGCGGCCCGGTGTGGCGCTGAAGCGCCTGACCAGCCCTACCTTCGTCTCACCTGCTCGAGGGCGGGAACGTCTCTTCCACACACACAGGAACACCTGCCGAAACCTATCGGCGGCCGCCCCTTGGTCAAGGATCGCGGTCCCCCCAATTTTCAGCAATCGCGGCTGTCTCGCTGCGCTCGCGCCACGCTTGGCAGAAAATCGGTTCCCCCACGCCCGCCATGGCGGCGGCGAGACGAGCTCGCCGTCCCTGACACGGTTCGCCCGGCCCGATGGGTTTTTGGCTGTTCCCAATGTGGGGACGATTTCAAAAATCGGAGGCTATTATGACTGTTTTCAACTCGTTCGCAGATCTGGCTCAGGCACGGATCAATCTCGCCGATGCACGTGAAGGGATCACGGAATCCTACGACGGGGCGTTTCTTGAACACAGCGATCTGGCCAAGCTCAACATCATCGAGGCTCCAATCGCCGCCGAGATGCCGGATCCCGACATGGCGCGCCGCGCCGTGGAGATGGCAATCGGAACGATCTTCGATGTCCTCAAGGACACGCGCATGGAAGAATTCGCGCAGCAGCTCGCCTGGGGCATGGTCAACTCCTTTCACATGACCGCACGCCTGGCTGAAGGACGCGAGGACGATGCTGCAAAGAAGCTGGGCGAAATGGCACGCCACTTCGACCCTTCGGAAATCTACGCTGTCGAGCTCGAGGAAACACAACAGCTCTGCCAGACACTGCAAGGGTGCCGGGAAGCGCTCGAGGCGATGCGCGATCATGCAGCTGACGTCTACCGCGTCGAAACCGGTCGCCCCTTCACAGCCGCACGGGGATCGCAAGTCAGCAAGAATGGGGTGACCGCAAGCCAGGTGCAGGCACGCGATTTCCTCGCAGCACGCGCCAAGGATCGCAGGGCGCAATTCCAGCCCGATGGCCCGCTGGTGATCGTGTCAGGTGGCCAAAAGGATTGGCACGATTTCGCGATGATCTGGGCAATCCTCGACGACATCAAGTCCCGGATCCCGAACATGGTCCTGGGCACGACCGGCATGCGCAAGGGCGTCGACGCCATGGCGGGTGCATGGGCGCAGCAGAACGGGGTCAACACGATCCTGTTCGTTCCCGACCAGCGCCACGGCAACCGCGCTCCGTTCCTGCGCAACGAGAGCATCGTCAAACTGAACCCGGTTGAAGCGATCATCGGAGAAGGATCCGGCATCCAGTCGAACCTTGCACAGCGCCTCCGTCAGGCTGGCGTGCCGCTGCACATTCGCCGCATCAGCGATCAGGGGCAAACGCGCTCGCGCACCTTCGGCTGAGCGCTCTTCGGAAGGCTCCGGCTTATGCCGGGGCCTTCCGTTCTTCTTTTGCGCAAGGGGCGGGCTCTGGGGGCATCGAACCCCCTTCGCCCGCTGCCGCGAGCATCGCGATCCCTGAATGTATCAGCCGCACTTTTACCTTGGCCCGGCGCGCATTGCCCGTGCTCGATGCTTCGCATCTTGCGGGCATCGCTGCCGCGCCAGCGGCTGTATCCGGACAATGGGCCGACCGGAAATCCTCAGGCTGGACGAGACCCCTTGTGGGCATTCAGCCACAAGCTCAGGAAGTGAGAAAGGAGAGGGGGATGGAGGAGACGAGCAGCGACAGGAGGCAAAGATGCTCGTCACATTCCGCGTCAAGGATATCGAGACAAGGCTCCATTCGGTACCGGCTCAGATACGCCCGCAAGAGCTCGCCGCGCTGATGCGCAGACTGCACACCGCCAACAGTACAATCGATGCAGATCCAGGCGAATTCCTGGCCGCGCCCCTGAACTTCGAGATCAATGCCAACGCGCTTGCCATCGCCGAGTTCGCATCATGCTTCGACCATCGTCCGGAGATGATCGCGATCGTCGAGGAAGCCCAGTTTCTTGGGCGAATGCTGCGGATCGAGCACCAGCAATGCGATGCGCCGATCACGATGCGCGTTAGTGAACACATCGCTCTGGTAGGTGACATCACAATGAGCAGCGACCTTGCGGCTAAGGTGCTCACCTCTCTTGGCCGCCATGCAAATGAATCTGGCCAATTGTCCCTCCAGAAGCTCGGAACAGCGCTCGAGGATCACCGGACTTACGCGGCTTTCGTCAAGGCAGGAATCACTCCGCTCTTCGAAAGCCTCGCGTTCATCGCCGCCACCGATTGTGGAGAGCAACATCCACTGCTCGAATGGACCGTATGACTATCCGGACAGCCGTTCACAAGCAGCCACGAACCGGCTGAACTCGTCGCCATGTTTAAAGCTCGATCTGCAAACAGCCTCCTGCAGGATCGAGGTGGAAAAGGGTGCCCGGCACGTTGCCGCGGCGCCCTTTTTTCATGCCGCCTGGGTCACGCCAATGCCGAACAGCCACGTGCCAGGACATAGCTTTCGCGAAGTCGCTGGGAACGCATGCCTCCTGCCGCAGGCACGTCCACCACCATCGCCATGAGCACCCCGCCAGCATACTGGTCAACCACTAATTTCCCGACCGAGAAGCCGTGCTGCGCCGGCTTCCGCACCATCGAAAAATTAGCGGTCAAGCCTCCGCTTCGCTCCGGTGACCAGCACACTGACGGGGCGCTGTTTCATGGCATGGCGGACGAGCCGCCAAGCGCCAGGAGGCAAGGTCATGTGCTACACAACGGAAAGCTACGAAGAAGACGTTTCAGTGCTTCGTCAGATCAACCCCAACATCATCGCCCTTGATGAAAAAACGCTGGAAGCTGAGCGGCGCTCATACCACACCTTCTTCGACGTCCATGTCGTCGAAACCCGGGACGGGTACATCCTCATCGAGGAAGGAGATTATGGCGAGCTGCCGATGCACCTGATCGACCAGATCGTCTACACCGCGACCGGCAAAATGGCCGACGAGTTTTGACGAGACAGGGCGGTGGTCATCGCCGCCCAACTCGACAATAATTAGACCTTACCCGCCAAGCTTCTCGAGGGCAGAAATCGCCACCTTTGGCTTCACTTTGACGGCCAGCTACAGGAGGGCAATCGCCGTATCCTGACCGACCTTCTTGATCAGCCGATTTAGCTCTCGCTCTGCTTCCTCACGCTCAAGCTCTGCGAGCTTCTGCCTGCGCTCTTCCAGCTCCTTTTCCGCTGCTGCCAGGGCAGACCGTTCGCGTTCAAGTTTCGACACCATTGCGCATTCCTCCAAGCCTTGAAAGACCATGCGAAGATGCACCAATCGCAGGGTCTGTTCGAGGCATTTTTTTGCTTGCTGCTATCGCGCCACTTCGTCGCGGAGCATGGCCCGATTGAGGCATCGCCATGGCCAAACCAGGTGCCATTGTCGTCCCACAGCTCCCGCTGTAGGCGGACATAACATCTGTGGTCAGTTCGCGAGTCAGGCTCGCCGGCGCAATCCCACTGGACAACCAGCTGGGCTAGTGATCCCCCTACGGCACTGGACCTAGCACAGGGCGTAAGTCCCTAATTTTATGCACACCGTACACCGCTGCGCGGTAGGCTGATGCAGCGAGGTTCTGCATATTTCACAATTGGTTAGCTGACATCTTGCTCAGAATTGGAGCGGTGCAGTCGGCTGCAGGATGCTAACGGCTACAATAAAGCACCGAAAAACCAATACCATAGCGCTGCACCGGGCTGCATCGCCGAGACTCTTGGCAAGCGCGATGCAGCGCTATATACTCGAACCTGCGATAGACGAACCACGCCTGAAAAGGTGTGGTAGTGGAAAAGAAACAGTTCCAGAGCGTCGGTGTAACGCTCAGCCCAAGGATGATCGACGTCGTCGATCAACTTGCGACAAGCCGCGGTGTCTCGCGGTCTGAAGCCATCCGCATTGCCCTTGAAGTGGGCATTCCCCTCCTGAAGGCGGGACTGTCGCTCAACGCCGAGCGGGCTGTCACTATCCTCGAGCATACCCAGCTCGCGCTCTCGCTCATCGTTCAGGAGCAATATCCGGCTGATGCCGAACACCTGATCGCTCAGGCGCTCTCCAACGTGCGAGAGCATCATGGCTGAAGACATCCGGTTCAGCAAAAAAGCTGCCACTCTCACCCACGCTTCCGCGCGCGGAAAAGTGAAGCGGAACGCAGGCAATTTTACGCGCGGATCGCAGCTGTTCCACCATGAAATCCTGATGACCTGGGCGGGCATCAGAATGCCCCTCTACGTCTGGGTCGGAACTGCCGTTCTACTGCTGTGCATCCTCGTCAGTTTGACCTTCAAGAACCACGAGGTTCAGCTCGTGCTGATGAAGCTCTACGCCGAGGCCTGGGGATGGGTGCAGCTCAATCCTAACAAGCCTGTGAACCTGACGCTTCCATCGGGTCAGATGGTGCAAGGCACCATGTCCATGGTGCCCTATCATCCTGCAGTGGAAAGGGCGTGGGCCAAGGCTGTGCAGGTCAGCATTTCTGCGGGTCTTGGTGCAGCCTTTATCTGCGTGCCCTTGACCGTCTGGTTCGTCGACTTTTCGAAACGACGTGGCACCGACATTCTGACCGAGCGCCATGAGCGTGGGGCCGTCCTTGTGACACACAGCGAACTGGCCCAAGCCATCACCACTCATAATTGGAAAGCGCATGTCAGTGAGTGCCGCAAGCGCCGGCCAGCAGTAGACCCCGATAAGATCCTCGCAGAGCCTTTGAAGGACCGTGTCCGCGCGGGTCTGCATGCGCCTTACCGTCTGGCAGGTGTGCCGGTTCCATGGCGTCTTGAGCAAAGCCATGCGATGTTCATCGGTACGACCGGTGCTGGCAAGACGACTGAGCTGAAAAAGATCGTCACGCAGGCGCGCGAACGCGGGCATCGCTGCGTGATTTTCGATCTGACCGGCACCTTCGTCGAAAGCTTCTATGATCCCGAAACGGACATCATCCTCAACCCGATGGACCGCCGCTGCGTGCCATGGTCGATCTTCAACGACTGCGACAATTATGCCGAATTCATGAGCGCCGCGACGGCGCTGGTTCCTAGTGGGCACAGCGCGGAAGATGACTTTTGGCAGAAATCGGCGCGCACCCTGTTCGTTGAGATGTGCGTCAAGATGATCAAGATGGGCGTGCGCTCAAATGGCGCGCTTTCCTACTTCCTGATGCAGTCGGATCTGAAGACGATCCATGCTCAACTTGAGGGCACGATTGCAGGGCCGATGATGTCGCCCGCCGCTGCCAAAATGGCAGAGTCGATCCGTACGACCTTCATCGCCAATGCGAATGTCTTCCGCTTCCTGCCAGAACCGCCTCCGGGCGAAACCGGCTTCTCGATCAAGAATTGGATGACCACCAAGGTCAAGGAAGGATCGATCCTTTTCATCACCTCCACGCATCCGGACCTGGTCCTCAATCGCCCGCTTTTGACCCTCTGGATGGACCTAGCCGTCAATGCGCTGTTCCACATGGGACGGAGCCGAGATCTGCGCACCTGGTTTCTCATCGACGAGGTCCATGCGCTGCATCGTCTCCCGGCGATCGATCATGGCCTTCAGACCGCGCGCGCGTTTGGCGGCGCCTTCGTGCTTGGCATGCATTCCTTCGACAAGCTTGAAGAAACCTATGGCGAGAACGGGGCTACCAATCTGGCCTCGCTGGCGGGCACCAAGCTGATCCTCAAGACGGCCGATCCCGAGACGTCGCGGCGATGCTCCGAGTTCATCGGCAACCGTCAGGTCCGAATCATGGATGAAGCCTATTCCTACGGCTATAATGACAACCGCGACGCCTCGACGATCACGCCCCGTACCAACGTCGAAGAACTCGTCATGCCGGTCGACATCAGCGACCTGCCCAGCATGCACGGGTTCGTGAAATTCCCGGACGGCTTCCCCGCTGCCCGGATCAGGCTGACGTGGAAAGATTACGAACCCCGCGCAAAAGGCTTCGAGCGTGTCACCGACATGCGCGCCGCCGAATACACACCACCGTCCGGGGATGGCGCGGAATTGGGGGGTGGGGATAGGGAAGGCGCACAACCTGACATGGCGCCTAAGGAGCGGAAGGATCGCGAAGAGGTCGCGCTGAGTGAGGCTGAGCGGGCGGCGCAGCAACTGAGGGAGGCGATCGAAGGGCCATTGAACCCTGAGCGCGAGCTGACCGGGGAGGAGGTAACACGCAAGATTGAGGATGAAGAGGAGCGGGCAGACTTCGAGCGAAAGCCAGCGCAAGGGGAGCTGTATGGCTATAACCGCCCTGGCAAGAAGGACCAGCGCGAGCGGCAGAACCTTGCCATGCGCGACAGCGAAGAGCGCGGCGCGCAGGCTAAGATCGAAGGGCCAAAGGGGCGAGCGCAGAATAGCAGGGCAGACGCGCAGGAAAGCGAGCTTTCCAAAGAGAACATGCGCGGCATCGGAAACGAAAGGCAGAGCCGTCAGGACCCTTCCATTGACGATGATCAGGAGCTTGGGCGATGAGCGCGGCAGGACAGACCTGCCATGTGTGCCCCCTATTCTGCGCGCAATGTGCCGGGCCGATGCTCCGGCGCGAACAGGCAAGGGTAGCCTGAGATGCTGTCGGTCGCATCAGTCGCGTCAGCCGGCGGCGCGGCAAACTACTTCGCCAAGGACGACTACTATGTCGGCGATGGCCCTGCTGAGCTCAGCGAATGGGGCGGGAAGGGCGCCGAAGCACTCGGGCTTGCTGGTCCCGTTGCAAAGGACGACTTCGAAAAAGTCCTCGATGGCAAACTGCCCGATGACACCGTCGTAAATGGCAATGCAAACCGCCGCTCGGGAATAGACCTCACATTCTCTATGCCGAAGTCAGCCAGCCTGCTGGCGCAGTTGGGCGGCGACAAGCGGATCCTCGATGCACAGCTGTCCGCCGTCAAGGCGACCATGGCCTATCTCGAGAAACACTATGCGCAGGCCCGCGATCGATCACGCAATGCCAATGGCGAGGGCGTGGTCACAGGCAAGCTCCTCTACGCCCTGTTCCAGCACGACACGAGCCGGGCGCTGGACCCGCAGAACCATACCCATGCTGTCATTGCTGCGATGACCCAAGACAAGGATGGCAACTGGAAGGCGCTGTGGAACGGAGAGATCTGGAAGAACAACACAGTCCTTGGCTCCATCTACAACGCCGCGCTGCGGACGAACCTCGAGAAGCTTGGCTACGAAACGCAGATCACGGGCAAGCACGGCCAGTTCGAAATCAAGGGCGTGGCGCGCGATGTGATCGAAGCCTTCAGCCAGCGTCGCCTGACCATTCTGGCGACGGCCGAGAAACTCGGGAAGAGCGCAAATGACACAGAAGCCTTGCGTGAAATCACCAAGCGCACCCGCGATCCCAAGCTGAATCCGGATGACAAGCTGGCGCTCCGGCAAAAATGGGCCAAGCGCGCTGCCGGGCTGGGGTTCGATGCCAAGGCGCTGGTCGAACAGGCGCGCGAACGCGGCTCCGAGGGGCGCGAGAGCCCATTGGGATCGCCTCAGCGGGTGCAGGAGACACTGAGCGCGCTCCGCGACAGCGTGAAGCTCTACACTCGGCCAGCGGACACGCTGACAACCAATGGCCTGCAACGGATCACCCTGACGCCCACGCAGCTGCGCACTGAGATGGCAACCGCTTCTGCGATCAGGATCATCGGCGAACGTGAAACCTCCTGGACCCGAGGCGACTTGGTCAAGACCGCGCTCGACCTCGGCGTAAAGGGCGTGACCGCTGACGGGGTGGAAGCACGGATCGGCGTCTTGGTGGCCGACGGGAGGGTGCTGGAGGGCAAGAGCGACAGGCTCGATAGCCGGCCCGAGAAATACACCACACCTGAACATGTCGAGATCGAGCGGGCAACGCTGGCCAATGTCGCCGCGGGAAAGGGTGCGGGCCAGGCCATCATCGAAGCCGCCGAGGCCCCCGGGCGCTTGCGGCAAGTCGCGGGCACTCATGACCTTAACGCCGAGCAGATTGCCGCCGGAACACTGGCGATCGCCAGCAAGGACCGCACGGTCGTGATCCAGGGTGTCGCAGGTGCCGGAAAGACGACGATCATCTCGGCAATTGCGAGCGTGGCGCATCAGGAGGGAAGGGAGGTGATCGGCCTCGCCTTTGCCAACAAGATGGTGAGCGATCTTCGGACCGGGACGGAGATCCGCGGGCCAGACGGGGAGATCGTCAGGCGGGAAATCGCAGCAAGAACCGTCTCATCCTTTGTGAATGAGCATCTGCGGCCCGCGCTTGCGGGCTCGGGTCCGAAGTTCGAGGCATCGCGCGAAGCCTTGCGCGGCAAAGTGCTGGTGTTGGACGAGGCGTCGCTAGTTGCGAACAAGCCGATGAATGACCTGCTTACGATTGCCAACCGGCTTGGTGTTGAAAAGCTGGTCATGATTGGAGACCGCGCCCAGTTACAGCCGATCGAGGCGGGCAAGAGCTTTTCGCTGATCCAGTCCGACAACCCCGCAATGGCACGCATCGACACCAGTCTGCGGCAACGCACCGAGCACATGAAGGAAGCAGCGGGCTTGGTGCGCGCCGGCATGTTCAAGGAAAGCTTTGCCTCGCTTGGCGAGCGCGTCGTGGAAGCAGGCGCAGACCACCTCAAGGTCACCGCTCAAAAATGGCTGGAGCTGTCGCCGGACGATCGCGAGCGAACCGCGATTTATTCGTCAGGACGTGCGGCGCGCGGCGAACTCAACCGAATGGTCCAGCAGGGCCTAAAGGCAGAAGGGGCGATCCAGGGGGAAGGGCTGAGGATAACCACTCTCCTCCCGGCCCATGCGACGCGCGAGGAGCTGCGCTACGCCTCGACCTACAGCAAGGGCCAGCTGCTCGAAGTGACGCGCCAGAACGCCCCCGGAGGGCTTGTTCGGGGCCGGTACGATGTCGAAGGCGTCGATGCGAAGGGCCGGGTCATGCTACGCGATGAAAGCGGCAAGCTCATCAAATTCGATCCGGCGGCAATCGACCCTTCGGACAAACGCGATGCCTTGAGGCTCTCCGAAAAGCACAAGGAGACAATCTACGAGGGCGACAAGATCCGCTGGACCGAAAAGGATGATGCCAGGGGGCTGATGAAGTCAGAGGAGGCGAGGATCCTCGGGATCAGGGATGGGATCGTTACGCTCGAGAACAAGGCAGGCGAGACCGTAAAACTCAAGCAGAATGACCGCATGCTCGAGCGAATTGGGTTGGCCTATGCGATCAACATGCATCAGGCACAGGGCGACACCCGCGACATGGCGATCGGTGAGATGCACTCATCAGCCCGGCACTTGTCGAACCAGCGTCTGGCGCTCGTCATGATGACCCGGGTGCGTGATGACATCACAATCGTCACCAACGACCGCGATCGGCTCCTAGCGCAGATCGACCGCAATCCGGGCGACAAGACCAGCGCGCTCGAAACCCTTGGCGAAAAGCAGGTCGAGGCGAAGCGCAGCGCCCGCGAGGCTGGCGAGTTTCGGCCCACCATTCCCGATCATTTGAGGGCACCCGAGGACAGGCAAGCATCTGCCTCGCGGATCGATCCGGCGAGCCTTCGGGCAACGCCGCAATTGGACGTGCCCGAACGCAACATCGAACGCAGCCGATAGGAGGAAGATCGTGACACAGATGGGCCATGCCACAGCGGGCGAACCGCCTTCAGACACTTTCGAGATTCACCTTACGCAGCAGCTGACCCTGACCAATCTGGTGAACGAGGCAGGACTCTCGGAGATTGCGCGTGCCGCTGGCGGGGACAGCTTTGTGGTCTGCGACCTCAATACGCACGGGGTTCAGGGATGCGCTGATCTGCGAGCCGCCCTCGATAACCAGAAAATGGCCGCCGAGTTGGTGGCGATAGGTCTGATGATCCTTGTCGCAGTTCTGGTGGGCACGATCGCGGCCACCTTTGTGAGGCTGCTCGCGAAGCGGGTGGCTCTTCTCAGGGAACAGTGCGCCGATGCCTTTCTCCCGCTGCACAAGGGTCGCGAAACGCCCCTGAAACGGGCCGCCAACATCATCATCAGGAAGGAGAAAAGACATGGCATTTGACTACGAAGACGCAGGGACCTTCGGGAGCGAGCGCGAGGCAAAGGACTGGGCGCAGCGCAACAAGGTCGATCTGCGCGATCTGCACATCCGCAACGTCGGTGGCCAGCGGGTCGAGGTGGGAATCCGGAAGAGCGCCTACGGCCAGCGCGAGGATTACGACAACCGGCACGGCCAAAGGCGCGACGGCTTCTGGCGGTGAAGTTCTCTACGATGTGGCCGGCTGAGGCCCGATGAGCCATCGGATCAATTGTGGAGGGCGTATGAGCCCCGAACAGATCAAAAATCCGATCTTTTGGCTCAATGCGTGATCCATCGGCGCGCAGACTGAGGGTAGGCGGCCTTGCTTGCGGCGAAAATGAGGCGTAAATGATTGTTGTTATGGCGTCGAAATGGCTCATTATTGGGGCAGGAGGACGTTATGAGCACTATCAACCCGGAAAAATTGATCTTTCTTCGTAAGGAAGCTGGACTGACGGCCGAAGCGTTGGCCGATGCGGCTCACGTTGGCCGCGCGACCATCACCCGAATTGAAAACGGGAAAGCAGGCGCCACGCGAACAGAAACAGTCAAGAGGCTGGCGAGCACCCTGAAATGCCAGCCTGCGGACCTTTTCAAACCTCCCGAGCCTGATCAGGCTCGCAGCCTGTTCAACGATCGCGCGCCCCTAGACCTCAGCATCTCAACCGCTGCGCAGAATGCGCTGGAGCTCGTGGCCATGCGCTACAATGAGACCCGCGAAACCATCCTCGAACTGGCACCACTGCTCTTTGATCTCGTTGCGCGCGAAAGCCTTTTCGAGCGCAACGAACGGCTGACTGAACTCAGCGCCCGGCGCGATGCGGTAGCCGGAATGGATCGTCACTTTTCGCACTTGGGCGGCAGGTTTCTGCATGACTGGCAGGCGGAAGAGGTCGAGGTCCTTGAGGAAACCTCGATCAGAAATCGGGATCTTCGCGCCTCCCATGTGCTCGAGAGTGATAGCATCGAGGATGCCTTCGTCCCGCTGGATTACGACGAAGAATGTGACAACCCCTTCGTCGGCCATCTCAAGCGGCGCATTCAAGCGGTGCAGCGCGATGGCGACGAAGCACCCTCAATCGATGTTTGGCCGATTTGGCGAAGCCCCACCTACGACATAGGGGGTCAGGAAGCGTTGGTCGTCGCGCAAGGCGACGAGGAACTGGCCAGAGCGATCCTGACAGGTGCCATTCCTCTCGCGAGGCTTCCGAAAAGCCTGCGGGTCCCAGGTGCAGAAGAGGCGCGACTGGCCTGGATGCGTCAGCAAAAAGCACAGCACGACGAGAAGCTCCAAGAGCTCCTTGGCGATCTCCTTATCGATGTAACCGGGTAGGGGCCGCATCATGAACAAGAACCCATTTGGCGTCGGCACCTTGTCCGGTCGCGGCGCAGCTCAGCCGACCCGGCACGGCCAACGACGACAGGCTGATCGCTGTGTTCCGCAGTTCATCATCGATGCTCTAATCGACTTTGGCGAGGAGCGGTTTCTCGGAGGTGAATGCAGATCATACAGCTTCACCAAAGCCACGTGGAAGAGGTACGCCCACTACATGGGGCCCGCGATCGCGGGGCATGAGCGGTTCCGGAATGTCTATCTCGTCGTTGCGGGCGAGAATTTGATCGTCACGGTGGCTTGGCGGCATTGACGGACAATTGGCGCACCTCAAGCACAATATCGAATTCATCAGATTCCGCGTCTGCAGAAGGACAAGGGCCAATGGTCGCACGAGCATCGAAAGTGAGGGCCTTCTCAGGCCGTGCGGTTGCTAGCCATATGCCAATGATCGCTCTGAGAAAGAGCGCGGTGGAGCCTTGAAAAACATTCTTGGAATTTTTTGTGCCAGCATATTCCGGGGTTACTTGTGATTATCCGGTGTGGCCTCTGCATATGGGCTTAGCCAACAAGGCAAAGTGTGGTGCTAGTAGTCGAGGGGAAGGTGTGCACAATGAGTTTACTGACGCTGGTCGCGAGTGCCGCGTTCATCTGCACGCCGGTTGCGGTCTGGGATGGAGATGGCCCGATCTGGTGCGCGGAAGGGCCGAAGATCCGACTGGGCAGCATTGCTGCGCGCGAATTGGACGGCAGTTGCCGGGCAGGCCACCCTTGCCCGCGGTCTTCAGGGGTCGAGGCTCGTGATGCGCTGGTAGCTCTTCTGGGCGGAGCCAAGGGGAGGCTTTCTACTGGGCACGTAAAGGTTTCTGCACCGCCAATGCGCTGCCGGGCTTCGCATCAAAGTTACGGTCGGGTCGTTGCGTCTTGCAGGTTGAGCGATGGCCGCGATCTCGGCGCTGCAATGTTGCGCACCGGCACAGTTGTGCGCTGGCGCTGAGCCAGCGTCCGTCACGAAGTGGGGGCAAGCTGCTTCGTGCTTTTACCCCCTAGTTCAAATAAAGCCCTGCCAGCTCAGATCCGGTTTCGAAGGCATGGAGATAGGCACGTTGGTCGTTGAGGGATCGCTAGAGCCGCTCAATGAATACCTCATCCATTCAGCGACCATAGCGGTCACCGCCTGCGCTCGAAAATAAAGCTGCGCCATCGATAAGGCTCCCGCCCCAAGGCATCCCCAGCTTCGGCACGGTCGAGGCAGACCAACCCGGCAGTAGCAACGGCCGTAAGAATTTCGTCGTCCGAATGTGCAAAGAAAATGTCGGCGGGCTCACCCGACATTGGCTGGCGGACATTAATCGCGATGCGCCCGCTCGGCGCCAGTAACGCCGCCATGGTCATGAAGCTCTTAGTCAAGTCAGTCGGCGGGACCAACATCAGCACAGCCGAACAGAGGATAAGATCGAAGCGGCCAAAATCGGTGATCCGCGCCAAGTCGGGCAGCCGGTCATCGATCCAGCGAATGCCAGAGGCGCTCGCCACTCCGATCGAACGAAGGCCGACTGATGGCTCTACCGCGGTGACGTCGAGGCCATGGGCCGCCAGCGCGCGCGCGTCTCGGCCGCTGCCCGCGCCAATATCGAGCGCCGCCCCACCCACTGGCAAGTAGCGGGCCAGCAACGGATGGACCGCCTCGAAACTCACACTGTCATAGCGTGCGGCAAAACCTGCTGCGTCGCGATTATAGTAATCAACGGCTTCGCTCCGTTCGGATACAGCCATCATTTTCCCACCTCGGTCGTGAGTGCCTTGGTGAAATATGCGGCGGGATTGCACGCGGCGATGCCAGAGCCGATCGCCGTGAAGAACAGCATCGCGGAAAAAATCCTCACAATGGTGTAATCGCCCTTCGTGCGGCGCTTCCCATCATAGTCCCGAATATCCTCGAGAACCTGCTGCATGACCCATCGCAAACGCACCAACGCCCCTATCATCAGCAAGTTAGCGAGGCACGCGAAAACCAGCAGCATAGATCGCGCTGATGTGCTGAGGGCAAAGCTAGCGACCGCAAACCACAATCCGCCGGTCAGCGACATGATGATAAGCGGTGATTGCCACAGAAATCCATTGAGCGAACGAAAGTCCTGGCAGCGCTGCTCATAAATCACCTTCTGATCGCGCGTCTCAGCGGCTACATCGTCACTCATGAATCGTACACTCCTCTCCCAACTATTTAGCATAGCACGTCGCGCTATGCGCAAGTGTGCGTGAACATGGGGGCGCCAATTTATCTCGATGGCTTTGCCACCTTGCCGCTCTCCCCGGAAGCTCGCAGTGCCATCCTTTCGGTCTGGGACCATCCTGGCAATGCCGGTTCCCCCAACGCGGCCGGTGAACGCGCCGCGGGCATCATCGCCGATGGTCGTGCGGAAGTGGCAGCCCTCATCGGCGCGGCGCCTGGGGAGATCATTTTCACCTCCGGAGCGACCGAAGCCAATAATCTTGCGCTGCTGGGTGTGGCACAAAGTGCTGTGAAGGGTGAATTTGATCGGAAACGGATTGTCGTTTCAGCGGTGGAACATAAGGCCGTGCTGGAGCCGGCGCGCATGCTCGAGAAACAAGGATTTTCGGTCAGCATCGCTCCGGTCGACAGAGAAGGCCGCCTCGATCTCGCAGCTTTCGAAGACTTGCTCGGTGATGATGTGCTGATCGCGTCAGTGATGCTGGTCAACAATGAGACCGGGGTCATCCAACCGGTCGCCGAAGCTGCTGCATTGGTACATGCAGTGGGCGGGTTGATGCACAGTGACGCCGCGCAGGCGGCGGGGAAGATAGCAATCGACGTGCTTGACCTCGATGTCGATTATCTAAGCCTGTCGGCGCACAAATGCTATGGCCCGATGGGCGTCGGTGCGCTCTATGTCGGGGCCCATGCACCTAAGCCCATGCCGTTGGTGCATGGCGGTGGTCAGCAATATGCGGTTCGTCCCGGTACTGAGCCGGTGGCGTTGATCGCGGGCTTCGGGGCCGCCGCTAAGGTTGCGCGTTCACGCCTTGAGGGTGATGATTGCCATGGGCGGCTGCTTATATGCAAGCTGCTTGAGAGGCTCGCATCGCGGCAATTGCGTTTCAGCCGGATAACCGGAGATGCCGCAGTAGTTCCGGGTAGCGCTGCACTCCAGCTTGCCGACGTCGATGCCGATCAATTGTGTGTCACGGTTGCCCGTGATGTTTCGCTTTCCACCGGATCGGCGTGTACATCCGGTCAAATCAAACAGTCGCATGTCCTTGAAGCTATTGGAATTTCCGAAGATGACGCACGCCACGTCATCCGCATTTTCTGCCATCGCTATCAAGATGTCGATGAGGTAGAGGCCGCTGCTGACCGAATTGTAGCCGCTGCTGACCAATCTCGGCTTGCTGCTGGAGAGGTTCGCCAGTAGCGTTCACATATGAGACGAGGAACGGTAACATTTGATTCGAAAGGGCAGTTTGCGGGCCATGAGACTTTCCCGCTCCGCCTTCTTTGGCTGAAAAAGGCATTCGACGCAGTGGGCGATCAGGCCGATGCGAGAACATTCCAAGAACAAGAAGCCATCGCACGCTTCGGCGTCGGCCGCAATATGGCAGCCTCAATGCGATACTGGGCACTGGCAACTGGCTTCTTCAATGAGGTGGATCGGGTTATCACCCCCACCCCGCTCGGCCGCGCCATCCTCGCCGATGATGGCCTCGACCCGTATCTCGAACAAGCCGCAACGATTTGGCTAGCGCATTGGCGTGTAGCCTCAACGCCCGACATGACAACGACGGCTTATTATGCCTTTAATCACCTCAGTGCGATTGAGTTCGATCCCGCCATGCTCGTCGAAGAATTGTTCGCGCTTGTCGAGGACAATGGTTGGCGCGCGACGCGCGGAACCCTTAAACGTGACATCGAAGTTTTCCTGCGTAGCTATGTCCGGCGCGGCGACAGCCTCAATGAAGATGCGGCTGAACCGCTGCTGGCTGAACTCGCGATCATTCGCGAAGCGCGTCTCGGCGGTTGGTATGAGTTTGTGCGTGGCCCTAAACCTAGCCTGCACGACGCAATCTTCGCCTATGCGCTTGGCGATTATTGGGAGCGGTCAGGGGGATCGACCACGCTGACCGCAGAACAGATTTGCTATGCGGCTGGCTCGCCGGGTCGTGTGTTCAAGCTCGACGAAGACAGCGTGGTTACGCGCCTGATGCGCCTCGATGACCTGACCGAGGGCGCATGGAAATGGGTAGACACGGCAGGCCTGCGCCAAATCCAGCGGACGGGCACGTTTGATGCGATGACCACGCTTAGCCTCGCTTATCCCCGTTCAAGCCTGAGGGCGGCAGCATGACCAAGCTCGCTTCGATGGTGACAATCGACCGCCGGTTCGCGCGTTCGGCACGTCTCGATGCTGACCTCAATGGCACGCCCCCGCTGGTTGGCTATGTCCTGCAAGCAAGCATAGCCAAGGCTCTGACAACACTTGCTGAAAGCCAATGCGACAGCCACCAAGGCGCTTACACTTGGACCGGACCATATGGCGGCGGTAAGTCCAGCGCCGCACTGCTTGTCGCCAATCTGGTCGCTGGGACCAAAGGCAATCGCAAGATAGCGCGCGATATTGCCGGCGAAACCCTTACACGCCTCTATGTTGAAGCATTTCCCGAACCCAAAGGGCGCTGGAAGGTGGTCGCGGTTACTGGCAGTCGGGCCCGCTTGCGCGACGCCATTGTCGAAGCTGCGACCCTCGCTCTCGACTGGAGTTCGGCGCAAGCCGCTGACTATGGCGCAAGCGACGACGCCCTGATTGCTGCGCTGATTGCCGGTGGCGAAGCTGCGTCGAGCGGCACGCTGCTGATCCTAGACGAACTCGGCAAGCTGCTCGAGCATGAAGCGCTTGAAGGCGGCGATGTGCATTTGCTGCAAGATCTCGCCGAGCGCGCGACACGCAGTAAAGGCCGACTCGTCGTCATCGGCATTCTGCACCAGTCGTTTGAGCAATATGCCGCGCGCGCGGCGCGCGATGCCCGTCAGGAATGGGCCAAAGTTCAAGGCCGTTTCCAAGACATCGCCTTCCTCTCCGGGGCCGATGAGACAGTGGCGCTTTTGGGTCGGGCAATCACGGCCGAACCTCCAGCCAATGCTGTCGAGCGCGCTGAGCTAGTAGCCGAGGCAGTCGCTAAGCGCAGGCCGACGGAAGTTGGAGTGCTCACCAAGGCGCTAACCGATACGTGGCCGCTCAATCCTGTCAGCGCCTTGTTGCTCGGACCGATCTCTCGTGCGCGCTTTGCGCAGAATGAACGAAGCGTATTCGGGTTTTTGAGCTCGGCGGAACCGTCGGGCTTCCAAGAGTTTCTCGAGCATGCCGAGGAGGTCAGTGGCACCTACGATCCTGCGATGCTATGGGATTATATGGCTGCCAATTTCGGCATGTCGCTTGCTGCCGGAAATGACGGCAGTCGCTTCAGCCTTGCCTATGAGGCGATCGAGCGAGCCAGCGCAAAGGGCCAAGGCCTGCATGTTGCGCTGACCAAGTCGGCGGCTATCATCGAATTCTTTCGTAACGGCTCTGGCCTTGCCCTCGCAGATGATTTTCTTGAAGCAGCTGTGCCGGGCGCAACGCCCAAGGCGATCAAAACGGCAATCAGGGATCTGCTAGATTGGGCGATCCTAATCCGTCAGCCCCGGCTTGGCGGCTATGCGCTGTTTGCTGGCAGCGATTTTGATCTCGATGAAGCGATAGGCCGCGCAGTGGCGCCGGTCGATTCACTCCAGCTCGAGGGCATTCCGCAGCGGGTGGGTTTCGGCTTTGCCGCCGCCAAGCGGCATTATTTCATGACGGGCGCCCTGCGGACCTTCGAGATCGCGCTGCAGGTGGTGACGCCCGAGGACAACGTCGACGGCCTCGTCGAACGCATCCTGGCACGCCCGCAACGAGGAAGCGGTCTAATGCTGTTGTTGCTGAGCGATGGCACGTTGCCGCGCCAGGCGACCGACGCGCTCACCAAAGCGACTGCGAAGGCGCTTAATGGGAGTGGGCGCGTCATTGCGCTCGGCAGTGCCAGCGAGAGCTTCGCGCTGCGCAACGCAGCGGCCGAGCTTATGGCAGTCGAACGGGTCTTTCGCGAACATCCGCAACTCGAAGGCGATCGCATCGCCCGTCGCGAGATCGCCGCGCGGCAGTCGCGTTGCATCGACGAATTGCATCGCAAGCTCGAAGCGGCACTGGAAGGCGCCAAATGGTATCTCTCGCCGTCCCCGGGTAAGTCGCATTGCGAACCGCTTGCAGTCATTGCCAGCATGCTGGCCGATGTTGGCTTTGCCAAAGCGCCGATCCTCAAGAGCGAATTGCTCCAGCGCGACAAACCTTCGTCCAGTGCCATGGCGGCGCTGCGTGACTTGGCTCATGCGATGGTCAGCGGACTTGAACTCAAGCAGCTCGGCATGAAGCAATATCCCGCCGAGCTGGGTCTCTATCTCACTGTACTCAAGCCGTTCGGGCTGCACCGGGAAATCGAGCCGGGCCGCTTCGATTTTTCCAGCCCGGATGACAGCCTAGAAGGCCAGTCACTGCAGCCGGCCTGGGAGGTGCTGGACCAAGCTGGCGACGAACCGCTCGACATAATCTACGCACGTTGGTCCGCGCCTCCATTTGGCATAAAGAGCGGAGTCATGCCGGCGCTTGCGTTGGCATATATGCTCGCCAACCGGGATACGGTGGCAGTCTATATCGACGGGGTCTATCAGACGACGATCGACGATGTTGTTGTCGACCGGCTGCTGCAAAAGCCCGGCAGCTTCCGTTTGCGACGCATTGATCGCTCGATACGCGAAATGGCGTTTCTTAGCGGGCTCGCCAAATTACTGAAGGTCACGGAGAGCAGCGCATCGCTCCCAATCGCTGCTGCCATTTTCCAGCGTTTCGAAGCGCTACCCAATTTCGCCAAGCGCACCTTGCGTATTGATGCAGACGCTAAAAGCATTCGCAGCGTTGTGATGAAGGCCGACGATCCCGAGCGGCTGTTGTTCGATGATCTCCCCGCTGCGCTCGGCGATCGGCTATCGCCGGATGTGATCCACAATGCCATCATTGCGGCCGAGGCAAGCTATCCGGCGCTGCTCGATGAACTGCGCGTGGCGCTTGGGCGCGCACTCGGCATCGATCATCGGGATTTTGGCGGCATCGCCGAACGCACAAAGCTGATCCGCGGCATGACCAACGACTATAATTTTGACGCCTTCGCCGATCGCGCGGCGGCAATCGAACAGGGCACCGGGGATATCGAGAGCTTGGTCAGTGTGCTGCTGCACCGCCCTGCGCGAAACTGGTCGGACCGTGACCGCGAAGAGGCGCTGACCGAAATTGCACGCTATGGCCGACGCTTTCGCGAACTCGAGGCGCTAGCGGTAGTTCGTGACCGGCGCACCCATAGCGAGGCGTTGGCGCTGGTGGTCGGACTCGATCCCCTTGCTCCTCCGCTGATGCGCAGCTTCATTCTCACCGATCAGGAAAAGACGGCGGCTGCGGGCATGGCGGACAAGCTCGTTGCGGCGCTCCGCGCGGACAAAAGAGGCAGTCGCTTGCAGCTGGCTGCGCTGGCACGCGCTGTGGCTACACTTGCCGCCGAAACTGAGGATGAGGCTGAAGCGGCATGACGAACGAACGCCATATTCTCGGGATTTCGGGCGGTCGCGACAGTGCCTCGCTCGCTGTCTACATGCGGCAATACCATCCGCACTTGCCGCTTGAATATTTCTTCACCGACACGGGCAAGGAGCTACCGGAGGTTTATAGTTTTCTGGACAAGCTCGAGGGCTTTCTAGGCAAGCCGATACAGCGGCTTAATCCCGACCGCGATTTCGATTTCTGGCTCGACGAATATGGCAATTTCCTGCCTTCGCCACGCACACGCTGGTGCACCAGGCAGCTCAAATTGCGCCCACTCGAACATTGGCTAAAAAAGGATCTCGAAGCCGGCACCACGATCCATAGCTATGTCGCGATCCGTGCCGACGAGCCGAGCCGAGAAGGCTATCAGGCGACCCACCCCAATATGCGCGTGCATTTTCCATTGCGTGATGCTGGAATAGACCGCGCAGGCGTACTCGAGATCCTTGACCAGTCGGATGTCGGCGAGCCAGAATATTATAAGTGGCGATCGCGGTCGGGTTGCACCTTCTGCTTCTATCAGCAGAAAATCGAATGGGTGCGGCTCGCCGAGAACCACCCCGACCGCTTCGCCGAAGCGATCGATTATGAGAAGACTGCGCTCAAAGACGGCTCGCCCTTTACCTGGAGCCAAGGTGAAAGCCTGACCGAACTGATCGCACCCGACCGCGTCGACCAGATCAAAGCGGATTATGAAAAGCGCCGTGAGCGCCTCCGCCGCAATCGCCGGACCAATCCGCTTTCGGCCAACACCGCCGAGACGATCGACGATGTCTATGGAATTGACGAAGGGTCGAGCAGCTGCGTGATTTGTCACAAGTAATCACGCATCAATTGCAGCTTCGATTGCAGCAGCAAAGGCGACGCCATCGGCCGGCCTTCGAGACTTTTGGTGTTGAAGAGCGCGCTGGATTGGCTCGAACAGCCGGGCGGGTCCTCTCCAGTCATCGACCGTCAGGAGGCCACATGGGTGGCGACCCGTGGCAACGTACCAAAACACCGAGGCCAGCTGGAAAACGTCTGACGCCTGACAGATAGCATCACCCTGCCCCAGTCGTCGATTATGAGCCTCAGGTGACAGCCAGTATTTAGGTCCAATCGCCTGGTCGCTCGGTGTAATATCAAGTTCGGGTCTGTCGGAGAAGCGGCAGAGGCCATAGTCACTCAAAAGCCATCGATCTCCGGATACGAGAATGTTCTCGGGCTTAATATCACGGTGGATCGCTTTCGCATGTAGGTTGGCCAGGCCCCGCGCGAGTCCACGAAACTGGCCGACATATATCTCTGGGGGAATGCGGGACTTCGAGGCGATGTCCGACAAACTGCTGTCTGCAAGCTCCATGATCAGGAACGGGCAACGTAAGCCACGTGTTCCGCCCGAATGGCGGGTCCTGCCAGTCCCGCGATATCGCACGATGTGCTCATGCTGCAGCTCCTTGAGGAGCCTCACCTCGCGATAAAACCGCTTAAGAATCCGGCCACGCGGCTGCATGAGAAACTTGATCGCATATTCAGTACCAGAACTGCGCTCGACGCATCGAAACACCGACCCATTGCCGCCGCGTGCGATCCAGTCTCCGAGCGAATACGAACGGCCATCTTCTGCGACCAGAGTATCGTCAATCTCGAAATAGCGGCCTTTTCCGAGCTCGTCAGGATCAAAATAGATCAGGCTGGTCATCGTCGGCCACGGAAGGTCGTTGGATGATCCGCCAGTCAGCAAGTTCGGCAGCGCAGCTACTATGGATCCAGCAGACGTTGTCGGTCTGAAAGGGGGCGTTTGCGGGAGGGGGCGGAATCCTACGCTAAGGATTTGGGCCAGCGATATTCCCCGGTTAGATTGATGTGTTCCCATCCCAACGGCGAGACGTGGGCGAGTAGATCAGGCGCGATATGGGTACCGCTGGCGGCCCGGGTATTGACGACCTCGCCGAGCTTCATGGTGTTCCAGAATATGATGATGGCGGCGAGCAGGTTCATTCCGGCGATGCGATAGTGCTGGCCTTCGCCGGATCGATCCCGGATTTCACCTCGGCGGTGGAAGCTGATGGCGCGCTTTAGGGCGTGGTGGGCCTCACCCTTGTTGAGGCCGATCTGAGCCTGGCGCTGGAGGCCGGCATCAAGAATCCAGTCGATCATGAACAGGGTTCGCTCGATGCGGCCCACCTCTCGCAATGCGAGGGCCAGCTCATTCTGGCGCGGGTAAGAGGCGAGCTTGCGAAGAATCTGGCTGGGGGCGACGATCCCCGCTGCGATCGTCGCCATGATGCGCAGGATGTCGGGCCAGTTGCGCTCGATGAGCGGTTCATTGATCTTACCTCCGACCAGCGCTCGCACATTGGCCGGCGTCGCGTTGGGCGTGAAGGCATAGAGTCTTTTCTGAGGGAGATCGCGGATACGGGGGGCGAACCTGTAGCCGAGCAAGGCGCAGGCGGCGAACACATGATCGGTGAAGCCGCCCGTGTCGGCAAAATGCTGGCGAACGCGGCGGCCCGCGTCATTCATGAGCAGCCCGTCCAGGATATAGGGAGCCTCGCTGACCGTTGCCGGGATCACCTGGGTTGCGAACGGCGCATATTGATCGGACACATGGCTGTATCCCTTGAGGCCCGGGACGTTGCCATATTTCGCGTTGATCAGATTCATCGCCTCGCCCTGCTCGGTAGCAAGGAAGAACTGCCCGTCGCTGGATGCCGATTGCCCTTGTCCCCAGAAGGCGGCCATGGGCAGGGCGGCGTGGGCCTCCACGATCATGGCGAGCGCCCGATCATAGGCGCTGCCTTCGACATGCCAGCGCGCGATCCGCAGCAATTCCCAGAAGCTGTGCGTGTTGGTCGCCGCCGCCATCTTGCGCAAACCGAGATTGACGCCTTCCGCCAGCAACACGTTCATCAGGCCGATCCGGTCGCTGCAGGGCGCGCCGGTGCGCAGATGCGTGAACGCCTCGGAAAATCCGGTTCGCTCATCGACTTCCAGCAACAGATCGGTGATCCTCGCGGGCGGGAGCTGTTGATAGAGATCGAGCACGAGATCCTCGGCCCCTTCGGGCGTGTCGGCCCTCAGCTTGTCGATGTGCAGCTTGCCGTTCTCGATGATGCCGCCTGGGATCGTGCCGGTTCGCGCCGCGCGGCCAAACTCCTTCAGCCGTGTATCCAGTCGAGCCCTGCGCTCGGCCAGCCATTCGCCGGGTCGCAGCGGCACGGCGAGCCGCGCGGTCTGCTCTATCGCCTGTGGCGGGACCAGAAGCTGCTTGAGGTCGCCATAGCGGCGCGATCCCGCCAACCATATGTCACCGGACCGGAAGGCGTCGCGGATGTGGAACAGCACCGCGATTTCCCAAAGCCGGTGGTCGCCGCTGGGCTCAGCGCGAAGATGACGATGCCATTTCGAGTTGGGACGTAGAAAATCCACCGGCGGATCGACCTTGATCCCGTTACGCAGCATCGCAACGGCCGCCAGAAGAGGCGTGGCGATCGGCGCCGCCTGCATGTCGAGCAGGCGCAGCATCCTGGGCGCGTAGAGGCGGAAACGGTGATAGCCGTCCAGCACACGGCTGAGCGGGTCGGCCGCGAGCACGTTGGTCAGCGCGGAGGCCGTGGCGACAAGGGTTCTGAACCGTTCCCAGCCAGGCCCGGTGGCGATTATCCCGTCCAGGGCCGTGCCATCGTCCTGCGCTCCAAGCAAAGCACCACCGATTTCGGCAAAGGACTTCAGCGTGTCCCGAACGGCCGCCTTTGCGTCGGCGATCCTGGTGTTGCAAAGGCGTTCGGAGGCCCGATAGAGACGGCCTACGATGCGATCGTGGGTCTCCACGATGACATCGGCCAGCGATGACCGCCATTCCAGGGTGCAGACAGCGAGGATCGCAAGCCGCCTGTCTTCGGGCAGATCACGCATGCCGTCGGCGTAATAGCGCTCGCCCTGCCGGCGAAGCCGGGTCACACGATGCGCCGGCACGCCGTCCAGCAAATCCGCCGGAAGATCGAACCTTTGAAGATATTCCAGTCGATCCATCAGCCGGTTAGCGGCTGCTGAATTTGCGCCAACCTCGAACTGTCGCAGCCATACGAAGCGCGTGACGCGACCATCCACCGTATCCTCCAACAGGTGAGCCAAATTCTCGCTCAGGGTTGGCGTGATGCGATGGGCGATAAGATCCTCGATCCGGCGCTCGGCCTCAACCAGCGCATCGGCGCAAAGGCGCTCGATCGTCGAGGAGCCGGGAAGGATCGTGCGGGTGCGGCGACACTCCGCAACGAAGCGACGGGCAAGATCCTCATTCGATGTCGCCGCCTCGGCTTCCCGAGCGATCCATTCGCGCAAATCCCGTGCGCCCCGCCCCGAAAAGGAGCGATAGCCGTAGATTCGGCGAAGGTCCGCCAGATGCTCGTGCCGGGTCTCCTCGCGCGCGGCATAGAGGAGTAGATCGTCGCTGGTCAGGCCGAGCTGGGCCGCGATGAAATCCGATACCTGCGCCGGGATCAACTCGCCAGGAGCGAGCACCCGGCCCGGGTAGCGCAGGACGCACAGTTGCAGCGCGAAGCCAAAACGATTGTGGGCGCGCCGGCGCTGGCGGATATGCCCGAGATCCTCATCGCTGAGGGTATAGTGCCGCAGCAGCTCACCTTGATCGACCGGCAAGTGAAGCAGCGCCTCGCGCTGTCGATCGGTCAGGGTCACGCGACGCGGCATACATGCTCCTTATTCTTTCCGAGCTACGGTTTGAGATAGCTTGATTGAGATGCTGGTTAAGATACACAATAGCCCAATCTTATGTGCTCATGTTCGTCACCGCCTCAAACCTTCGTTTGTGATCCATGCTGATGCCGCACAGCGTGGTCGTGGCGTCGGACGCTCAATTTACTCGACGGTCGAAAGCTGGGCCGCTGCGAGAGGTGCCACAGAGATTCGGTTGGCCGTGCTGGAAGCGAATGAAGCGGCAGAGCGATTTTGGCGTTCTCTCGGCTTCATTGAGTATCGGCGCGTTGGGCCAGACACCTTCAAAATGCGTAGCCATCGCCGGATAGAACTGAGCCGTCGCCTTTCTGGCGCGACCGTAGAAGGCAGCAACAAGTAAGATCTCGCGCCGGCTATCTGGGCGAGCTTGGCGTAGGATTCCGCCCCCTCCCGCAAACGCCCCCTTGATCTCGCAAAGCACATACGCGCTATCGCTGGTGGCTTCACCAGGGCGAAACAGGAAGTCGGCGTCCCAAAGAAGCGGAAGATCGTGGTCGGCGATCGACAATAAACTTTGCATCTCCGGAATCCAGCGATCCTCTATTGCTTTGCGTAGGTCTGCGAAGCGAGTCACTTCCGGTCCGAACATGACGCGGCCCACCGGCTGTGGGGTTGACGACATTTTATCAATGGACGTTGGCGTCATCAGCGCAGTGATTAAGTTGTGCCCAAAGCCCACTACACGGTGCCCGCACACGTAGCAGCGGACCATGCCCTCGGACGACTGCGGCTGATAAGCCTGATCGATCAGCACGCCGCCGTCGTTCAGAAACGGCACCCACCTATTCAGGAACTCAGCCAGGCTGATCCGCTCCGGCTCGCTTCCTTGGCGAGCCTCTTGAACTTCCACCGACGTTTCCAAAGCAGGATCGTCTCCCGCTGCGGCCAGTTGGACACGCCATACATTTCTGCCGCCGTTGCCGTAGTTCGGCTTCAGCACGCGCGGGCCAGCGGCAAGATGTTCGGGAAAACGAGCGTGAAGGCCTTCAGCGTCTACGTATCGATCGACATCGCTGCCCCATTCCATCGACCGCGTTGTGTAGAGCACTTCCTTGACGCCGATTTTGGCGATCACGTCGGGATGCGCGCTAACGACAACGCCGCACGCCGCGACTTCGCGCAGCATCGGATCGAGCAGCGAACGGTCGCCTGAGATATCCAAGGGATTCACCCAGACCAGCACCGCGTCGAACGACAGCAACTCGTCACGAATAGCGCGAACCGCCTCGTCCCTGTACAGTACAGGCCTCGCGGTCGCACCGAGCGAGCGCAACGCTTCAACTATCGGCCACTGTCGAGCTTCATGAAAGCGATGCGTCCACTCGGCTGCTTGCCCGCGCCAAAGAAGAGCGATGTTCGGGCCGGATGTCACTGTTGCATCTCCCATCGGACTTGCCCCCTTTGTGGTCGCCAACTCAGGTGTCGCACAGAAGTGGGTATTAACCCTCGGCGGACGGGTTCAGCCGCCGCCGCGCAAGGCCGCGGCATAGCGCCGGTCGGCCACTTCCCAGTCGATGTTGCGGAAGAAGGCGTCGACGTATTTGGCGGCGGCGGTTCCGTAATCCATGTGGAAACTGTGCTCGTACATATCGAGCGCGAGCAGCGGCACGCCGGCAATCGCGCCGTGCATATGATCCCACGCCCAATGGTTATGCAGCGAGCGGGTGTGGAGATTGTAGACGAGTACGCACCAACCCGATCCGCCGGCAAGGCTCATGCCGGTGCGGCGAAAGTCGGCCTCCCAGCGGTCGAACGAGCCGAACGCCGCGCCCAGCGCGTCGCGGACCGAGCCGGCTGCTTGACCGTTGCCGCCCAGCCCGTCGAAATAGACCTCATGGAGCACGACCGAGCCGGTGCGGTGCAGCTCCTCGCGCTTGAGGCCGCCATAGACCACCGGCGGCAGGTCCGGGTCGGCGAGCGCGGCGGCAAGCCGTGTCTCGATCATGTTCAGAGCCTTGACCGAGCCGGCATAATTGTTCTCGTGGTGCGATGTGATCAGCCTTTCGGAGAGGCCGTCGAGCCGGGCGGGATCGAACCTGAGCGGCTTGACCTGATGGTTGCCGGCAAAGGCGGGGACAGCCGTCCGCACTGCGGTCGGCGTCTGCGCGGAGGCTTCGTTCATAGTCATGGCGGCGGCTCCAATGCCAAGAGTTGCGATTGCACTGCGTCGGGAAATATGGTCGATCGTCACGTGTCACTCCTTCAGATGATCATTACATATGCGGCCCCGAGGACCGAGCAGACGCCGAGCACCGGCAGCATGCCGGCCTTGAACCGGAACATGGCGAGTATCGCACTCACCGCCAGCGCCAGCGCCGGCCAGTCGACGGATGTCCGGACTGGGAGATCGATGGCGCCGGCTGCGAACGGCACTTTGCGGACTTGCTCGAACAGAGTGTGGATACCAAACCAGACTGCCAGATTGAGGATCACGCCGACCACTGCGGCGGTGATCGCCGAAAGCGCGGCCGACAATGCGCGGTTGCCGCGCAGGCGTTCGATGAACGGCGCGCCGGCGAAGATCCACAGGAAGCAGGGCAGGAAAGTGACCCAGGTGGTGAGAATCGCGCCCAACGTCGCGGCGAGGAGCGGCGGCAGCCCGGTCGCCTCGCGGAAGGCTGCCAGAAAGCCGACGAACTGCGTCACCATGATCAGCGGACCCGGCGTAGTCTCGGCCATGCCGAGCCCGTCAAGCATTTCGCCGGGCTGGAGCCAGCCATAGGTCTCAACAGCCTCCTGTGCGACATAGGCGAGCACGGCATAGGCGCCGCCGAAGGTCACCACTGCCATCTGGCTGAAGAAGGTGGCGATGCGGCTGAATACGTCGTCCGCACCGAGTGCGAGCAGCAGCGCCGCGACCGGCGCCAGCCAAAGCACCAGCAGAATGCCGGAGATGCGCAGGGACCAGGACAGGTTCGGCCGCGCATGGTCGGGGAGGCCCTCGCCAAGCGCGGCGTCGCGGTCGTGCACTATTGCGGCACCGGCGGATGGATCACAAGGAGCGACGCCGCCACTGCACCGGCCAGGCCGGCGCCGATGGCGATGCCAACTGCGGCTGGCGAAAATCCGACCTTGGCGAGTTAGATGCCGGTCAGGATCCCGATCATGCTTGTCACCACGGCGCGCAGGAACGCCGTGACATAGAGGATGCGGCGGTCGGTCATAGACGTGCGCCTGAAGTGAGGGATGGATCATGGCGCGGTCGACGCAACGTCCCCGGCCGGGCTGTCCAACAGCTCGCGGACAATCGGCGATTCCAGACTTCTCAGCTCGGAGAGCATTCCCGTCGCGACAAGGCGGCCGTGTTCCATCACGGCGACGCGATCGCCCAGCAAGGCCGCCTCGCGGATGTCGTGCGTGATGTAGAGGACCGAGGCCTGCAGCTCGGCAAACAACCTGCGGAAGAGCTCGATCAGCTCGCGCCGCAGAACGAGATCGAGGTTCGATAGCGGTTCGTCGAGCAGCACGAGCCTGGGCCGAACGACCAGCGCCCGCGCTATCGCCAGCCGCTGGCGTTCGCCGCCGGACAGCTCGGCGGGATAGCAGCGCCGGCGGTCGAGCAGCTCAACCGCGGCCAATGTCCTCTCGATGGCTCCCTCACGCTCGCTCCTGGCGATCCGGCGCGAGGCCAACACGAAGCGGAGATGCGCTTCCACCGAAAGATGAGGCCACAAGCCGAGGTCCTGAAAGACAACCGACAGGCCGCGTTGCTCCGGGGGCACGATGATCCGGCCGTTCGCGCTCGCCTCCCGCTCATCGACGAACACACGGCCGCTGCTCGGCGGCGTCAACCCGAGCGCCAGTCGAACCAGGCTGCTCTTGCCGCAACCCGAAGGACCGAGCAGGCACAGCACTTCGCCCGTCTCGATCGTGAGCGACACGTCGGAGACGGCAGTACGGGTTCCATATTTGAGCGAAGCCTGGTCCAAGCGCAATGCACTGCTCATCGGGCGGCCCTCGCGGCAAGCAGCGGCAGGACAAGCGCCACCGCGATCGCCGACAGCGCCGCCTGGACGCAGGCGAGCGCGGCCACGACCGTCTCGGGTCCGTTCGCTTCGAGGGTGAATATGCGAATCGACAGAGGCTCCTTGCCCGGCGGATAGAAGAGGGTAGCCGTCTCGAGGTCGCGCAGGCAGAAGAGCAGCGTCAGCAGCCAAGCGCCGATGAACGCGCGCGCATGGAGCGGCACGACGATCCGTGCTAGCCGCGTTCCATATCCAGCGCCGAAGACGCGCGCGGCATCCTCGACAGTAGCCGGAAGCTGCGCGCAGGCAGCCGCGAACGCGCGGATGCCGATGGTCGCGTAGCGGCCGACATAGCCAAAGGCGATGATGAGCCAGCTTCCGTAGAGCCATCCGGTTCCGGCGCGGTTCCATAGCGCCACGAGCCCGACGCCGAGAAGCGCCGGCGGCGCAATGAATGCGGCGAATGCGAAGATGTCCATCCCGGCGGCGATACGGTCGCGGCGCGCTAGCCCGTGGCCGAGCGGTATGGCGACAAAAGCGATGACGGTTGCGGCCAGCACCGCGGGCAAGAGGCTGTTGCTCACGCCGTTGCCGATCCAGAGCGGCAACTGGGTGAACCCTTCCCATCCCGCACGCCAGGCAAGCGCGGCGACCGGTGCCAGCGACAACGCCGCCACCAGCCAGCAGAACAGGCTCGCCGGCCCCCGCCATAGACCGAGCGCCATAGGCGGCTCACGAAAGCTGCGCAGACCGAGAGTTGCGAAGGAGCGGCCGCCTGCCGTCCAGCGTTCGGCGACCAGCAGGATCGCGGTCAAGGCGAGCACCGGAAGCGTCAGGAGCAGCGCCTCGGCGGGGGCGAAATCGATGCCGCCGAGCCGCGCGAACACTGCGGCGGCATAGGTGCGTGCGCGAAGGAAGGTCGGAACACCCACCTCCGAAAGGGAGAGCGCGGCAACGACAATTCCGGCGAGCGCGATCGCCGGACGCGCTGAGGGCAGCAATATGCGCATCGCCACCCGGCCCGGCGATGCCGTGACGCGCGCCGCCTCCTCCTGGGATGGGTCAACGTTCCAGAGGGCGAGCGCCGTCAGCGCGGTGACGATCGGTGCCAGCGCGAGGCCGAGCGTCAGCACTACGCCCGCCTCGCTGAACAGGAAGGCGGCCGAGGTCTCATTCCCGATCAGGCCCTGCCGGCCCAGCAGATGGAACCAGCCAAGCGCCGGAAGCAGCGGCGGCAACAAGGCGGGAATGGCATGCAGGATCAGCGCCGGGCCGCGCCGGATCACATCCGTGCGGGCGACCAGGACGGCCATCGGCAGGCCGATCCCAAGCGCCAAAGCGAGCACACCGGCAGTAACGGCAAGGGTGCGAGCCAGCAGGCTCCACAGCGTCGGATCGGCAACCAGGCCGAGGTGAACTCCGCGCCCGCCAGTCGCCAGCCCCACGAGCGGCCACAGCAGCGGGAGAAAACAGGCTGCGAGCAGGATGCCGCTGGCGCTCCCGACCAGGAGGGCCCGCATCGTCACTGACGATCGGCCGCTAGCCCGCCCCACTGCCGAAGCCATGGCTGGATGCGGTTCATCGCGTCCGCGACCTCGCCATAATCAACCTGCATGGCCCTGATATTCTCAACGCGTTCGACATTGGCCGGAGTCGCCACACCTGCATGGAGCGGCATGTGCGCCGCCGCCGTCGCCATCATCTGCTCGGCTTCCGGCGAGACGAGAAAGTCCGCCAGCTGTCGCGCAGCGTCGGGATTGGGACCGCCGCGGATCAGGACCACGCTTGTGGGCATGACCAGCGATCCCATACCCAGCCGATCGGGATAGACGATCGTGACAGGCGCGCCATCCTTCACGGCTTCGTAAGCATCGTCGGTATCGGTAAGCCCGAACGTCACCTCGCCCGCCACGACCAGCCTGCGAACCTCGCCGTTCGAACCGGCGACCCGTACATCGTTCGCTTTCAGCGCCTCGAAGAAGCGGCGAGCCTCCTCCTCCCCGAGCGTGGCGAACAGCGCCGCGGCGTGCATGGTCGTCGTTCCATAGAGCGGATTGGCGATGGCCGCTTCGCCCTTCCACCGGGAATCGGCAAGATCGCGCACCGAGGATGGCATGGGGCGTCCGGCCAGCCGCTCGCGATTGACGAGGAGCACGCGCGCGCGGGCGGCCGTGCCGGTCCAGCGGCCCTGCGCATCCCTGAACGTGGCAGGAATTTCTGCCGCATTCGCGGGCACGTAAGGCGCGACGAGACCGCGGCCGATGAGCAGGAACGGGCGGACCGGGTCTCCCGACCAGAACAGGTCCGCGCGCGGATTGTCCCCTTCGGCGATCAACCGGTTGAGAATCCCGGTGCTCTTCGTCTCTTCGGTATCGAACACGGCGCGGACTCTGATCCCGGTCTTTTCTTCGAACCGGCGGAACACCGGTTCGGAGTAGACCTGGTCGACGGACGTGTAGGCAACCACTTCGCCCGCGGATGGCGTTTCGCCGTCCGAGCAGGCGCTGACGAATATCGCTAGCAGGCAGGCAAAGGCGGCGGCGATTTTCGATCCAGCCATTTTGCACATCCTAACGTGAAGGTTGCGAGGCAGCGTCGAGGTTCGCGATCCGCAGATCGTCGAAGCGGGTGACGCTGTCCGCCTTGGTCCACACGCCCACCCTGCCCGCGCCGGTGAAGGTCCGGTCTTCAACCTCGAACAGCTTGCGCCCGCCGAGATAGACTTCGAACAGCGGCCCTCGGGCCGTGACGCGCAATTCGCCCCAGCCTTGATCGGGCACGTCCGCGTCGACGCCATAGCCGCTGCCCGTGCCTCTGACAGGCAGGTCGCTGCGCTTGCCGTTCTCCATCTTGTAAAGCACGACGTTGTCCTCGAGCGCGTTGGCCCGCACGACATAGTAGTTGTTGGGATCGCGGTAGCGCCAGACGAGCCCGGCTGCCTGGTCGACCCGTCCCGAAACCGGCTGAAAACGCACGCTCAGGTCGACATCGGTCGCCTGGAGATTATCATAGATCAGCACCGGAAAACGCGAATTGGTGCGGTCGGCGTCCGTCTGCACCACGGCATTCGCGCCCGACGGAGCGCCTACGACACGTTCGACCCGCCAAGCGCCGGGCCGTCCCTTGTTGACGGCCGACGTGAAGCCGGAGGGGACCGCCCCGGCCGCCTCCGCCTCGAAGTCGATCATGAGGGCATCGGCCGGCATGGGCTGACCGGGCTCCATCGCGTTCAGAGGCGGCGGTGTTGCGGCTTCCTTGCAACCGAGGAGCGCGAGGGCGAGCAGTGCAGAGTGAATTTTCACATGACCTCTCCTTAACGGGCAAAACATTCGGACTCTTGATCCGGCAAACTACAAACCGCACAATGCGCCGGCGCGAGCGGCCAGTGCCGCCCTATTTCGTCGGCGGCCAATTGTGCGTCTCGCCCTGGCCCGAACGGCACCAGGCGAAGAGCGCATCATACATCGTCATGCCGTGGCGAAGCATCTCGTGGTCGTCGGGAAAAATCGACGACAAGCCCAGCGAGATCGCGAACAGCCCGCCTGATTGCGGGGTGAGGTCGAGCCGCGAGGTGTCGGCACCGCGCACGATCACAGCGAGCTGCTGGAGCGCCTTGTCCTCGCCGAGACCGTATTTGTCGAGAAAGGCATCGAAGCTGCACTTCTCGCCGACATGGCTGAGCTCGACATTGGGGATGTCGTAGGGGATCGCGTCCTGATCCTCTGCGACGGCCAGCACCTGATCGGTCGGCACATAGAGGAACTCGGGCGCGTCATCGATGAACCGGGCGATCAGCCACGGACAGGCGATGCGGTCGATCTTGGGACGCTCGCGGGTGACCCATTTCATAGCGGACCTCCTCTCTTTCGGGAACCCGATCGGCTCAGGTGGCGGCGAGCCGGAGCGCCTGTACGTAGCGCTGCTCGACCGTCTCCCAGTCGATGTTGCGGAAGAAGGCATCCACATATTTCGCGGCGGCGGTGCCGTAATCCATGTGAAAGCTGTGCTCATACATATCGAGCGCGAGCAGCGGCACGCCGGCGATTGCGCCGTGCATATGATCCCACGCCCAATGGTTGTGCAGCGAGCGGGTGTGGAGATTGTAGACGAGTACGCACCAACCCGATCCGCCGGCAAGACTCATGCCGGTGCGGCGGAAGTCGGTCTCCCAGCGGTCGAACGAGCCGAACGCCGCGCCCAGCGCGTCGCGGACCGAGCCGGCTGCTTGACCGTTGCCGCCCAGCCCGTCGAAATAAACCTCATGGAGCACGACCGAGCCGGTGCGGTGCAGCTCCTCGCGCTTGAGGCCGCCATAGACCACCGGCGGCAGGTCCGGGTCGGCGAGCGCGGCGGCAAGCCGTGTCTCGATCATGTTCAGAGCCTTGACCGAGCCGGCATAATTGTTCTCGTGGTGCGATGTGATCAGCCTTTCGGAGAGGCCGTCGAGCCGGGCGGGATCGAACCTGAGCGGCTTGACCTGATGGTTGCCGGCAAAGGCGGGGACAGCCGTCCGCACTGCGGTCGGCGTCTGCGCGGAGGCTTCGTTCATAGTCATGGCGGCGGCTCCTATGCCAAAAGTTGCGATTGCACTGCGCCGGGAGAGGCTATCGATCGTCACATTTCAATCCTTTAGATGATGAGCGCGTAGGCTGCGGACGAGCTGCTGGAGCATCATCGAGTTCATCGCGATAAGTTGCTCCCTGTTCGGTCTGTTAATTGTGAAGCCGTGCAGGGGGGTGAAATCGAGTGAAACGAATTGACGGCCCGTGGCATTGAACCGTTTGACCGCACCGCTGTAATTGTTTTCATAATGGCTGATGTTGAGGCGCTTCGACATGCACTTGATCCGTGCAGCGTCGGAAGCGACCGGTTTCGTGTAGACCATGTATTCCTCTCCTTCGCTCTCTTGGAGGATGGTGCGTCGTGAATCATCGGAACAGGATAAGGCCGGTCGCCGCTGCGGCGAGAACAACCCACAGGATCGTTGTCTTGGCCTTGAACACGTAAAGAGCCGCGAGAGAGACGGCGAAGATCGCGAGCGGGATCACCACGCCGGGCACGTTCACGAGCGTCTTATAGCCGAGTTCCAGCGTCGTGGCGGCGATCAGCCCGACGACCGCTGCGGATATTCCTTCCAGGAAGGTTCTGATCTTTTCGTTATCCACCAACCGTTCAAGTTGGTCGTGGAAGAACAGAGAAAAGCTGAACGCCGGCAGGAAGATGCCGACAGTCATGACGATCGCTCCGAGCGGGCCGCCGCCGAAGTATCCGATGAAGGTCGAGAAGATGATCAGAGGTGCCGGCAGGATTCCGGATAGGGCGAGGCCGTCGAGGAACTGCGCATCCGTCATCCATCCATTGCCGACTGCATCGGCGCGCAGGAACGGAATGACGGTGTAGGCCCCGCCGAAGGTGAGGAGGCCGGCCTTGAGACCCGAGAAGAAGAGCTCAAGTAGCGACGGCTTTTGGCTCGCGACAGATTGAGCCGCGGACGCACTTCCGCCGACGTAACCAGCGAACATGATCCAGGCGAAGTATAGCCCGACTCCGACGAGCACGGCTAGGAGCAGGCTGGCCGGCAACGGTTGATGACGCGCCGCGAACACATAAGCGAGGCCTGCAATCGGAAGGGTGATCCAAAACGGCGTGCCGACGAGAGCGGCTAGACCGGCGACGGCCGCGATGCCCCAGAGCCAGCGGTCGAGCAGGATGTGGCCGCCAATTCGGTGCACGGCGCGCACGATCAGGGCGATGACGGCCGGTTGAACGCCCAGAAACGCCGCAGTTGCGGCTACAGTCTGCATGATACCCGTCGAGAGATACAACCAGGACAGCGCGAACATCAGTACGAAGCCGGGCAGCATGAACCCCAAGCCTGCAAGAAGGCCACCGAGCTTTCCTTTGGGAAGCGTGCCAAAGAATACGCACAGCTCGTGGGCTTCCGGACCGGGAAGCACCTGATACACCGCGAGGATGCGGTTGAACCGGGGGCCAGAGACCCAGCGCTCCTCCTCGACCAACTCGCGGCGGATCATGGCGATTTGGGCGATCGGGCCGCCCCAGGCCAGGAAGCCAAACCGCAAGAACTTGGCGAAGATTTGTGCATAAGAAAGCTGCGGCAAAACGCCTCCATCTTCCGCAGAACTTACGACCTCGCCCGCCACATTTGTATTCATTCGCTACGTTCCTCAGGTTGACCGTTATCTCTCGTCCGATAGCCCAGCGCCTTGCGCTGACTGTCGGTCTAAGGGTTCCGCCGGGTGAAGTGAGCATAGAAACTGTCGAGCGCGGCCGATCCGCGCGCGATCCGCTCCTCGTCGTCGTCGGTGCCGGCACAGATGCCGGCGATCAGTGCGCTCACGCCCGGCGTCTCCGGCCGCTCGAACCGAGCATCGGCAATATCGAGGTCGTGAACAATTTCGCCGAGCGCCCGCAGCGCCGGATCGGTCTCGAGACCGGAACGGACCACCAAGGCCTCGAAAGTGCAGCGGTCGCCTTCGTGGGTGAACTCAGCGTCCGCCATGTCGAACCTCAGTTCGTCAGGCTCCGGCGCATAGCCCTTGCCCTCGACGAACTTCAAGCTCGCCTCGGGGTCGATGAAGCGGCGAATGAGCCAGGCGGAGGCGATGCGATCGACATGGACATGGCGGCGCGTTACCCAAACGCGGCGCTTTAGCTCGGCCGGGGTCAGCTCGGGCGCACCGGGGCCGCTCACATCGGGATGTTGGTGAGAGCGGCGTTCTGCCTCGGCAATGGCGGCCTCAGTCGCCTGCCGGCCGTGCGCACCGAAAAAGTCGATAGCGGCGATCTCGTTCAGGCGCTTGCGCAAGCGGCTCACATCCGCCGCCGCGACATACTCGCTCTCGCACAGAGCGCGCACCTCGCGCGTCAACTCCTCATAATCGGCGTCACGCGCAGCGTCGAACACTCCGCGCAACTCCGCATCGCCCATTCCGCCGGCAAGCCGCGCTTCGAGGATCAGCGCCTCGCCGCCATTCTCGGTGATCTCGCGATGCAACTCTTCGAACAGCGCGCGCGTGTCCTCCCGATTGGGGAGCGCATGAACCGCGTTCTTGAGCGGCGCGGCCCCGATCGCCTGCAAGCGCCGCCACACCTTTACCCGCAAGTAGGCAGGTTTGGCGGGGAGCTGCGGGATCAGCAGCAACCAAGGGATGACTTGTGTGCTTGTCATAGTTGTATCTCGGTCATCCTACGAGTGTAAGGGTTGCATCACAAGTCTAATAAGCATAGGACTGCGTGCTGCGAAGACAGAAAGCGGAGCGTCCTGTCGGGTAGTCCCGGGTCGCGCTCGCGAGACGTTGAGTCGTTCGTGCCGAGTGCGCTGATGAAGGATCAATTATGCTGAAAAAGACCCTCGCCTTGGGATTCACCAGCCTCCTGCTTGCAAGCCCGGCATGGGCAGCGCCGGACTGGTCGGCGGTCGACCGGGCGATAGGACGAGCGGGAGCAGAACAGGCGGGGGGCGTTCACCGTTACAGCTTCCCGCGTTCGGATCTAAGCGTCACGCTGGATGGGGTAACGATCAAGCCCTCCCTCGCGCTCGGCTCCTGGGCGGCGTTTCAGCCGATGGGCGATGAGGCGATGGTGATGGGCGATCTCGTGCTGACGCACGACGAGGTGAACCCGGTGATGAGTCGCTTGCTGGCAAGCGGCTTCACGATCACCGCGCTCCACAATCATCTGCTTCGCTCGTCGCCGGCGACCATGTATATGCACATTGCCGGCCACGGCGATCCGGTGAAGCTCGCGGCCGCGCTCCGGCAAGCCCTGTCGGCCAGTCGGACCCCGCTCGCCGCGCCGCAATCGCCCTCGGCCAGCGCAACCGCATCGCCGCTCGATCTCGACACGGCCGCGCTCAACCGATTGATGGGCGGTGAGGGCAAGACCGCTGGCGGCATCCTCCAATACAGCTTTCCGCGCGCCGAGCGGCTGATGGACGGCGGCATGGAGACTCCGCCGACGATGGGCACGGCGACCGCGATCAACTTTCAGCCGACCGGGAACGGTCGAGCTGCGATCACTGGCGACTTCGTACTAGTCGCAAGCGAGGTCGATCCAGTCCTGCGCGCGCTGCGAGCGAACGGGATCGAGGTCACGGCACTGCATAATCATATGCTGAACGACGAGCCGCGGCTGTTCTTCATGCACTTCTGGGCCAACGACGATGCGGCCAAACTCGCTCGCGGGCTGCGCGCGGCGCTCGAGACGATGAACAATCAGGAGAGTTGAAACCGGACGACGGCTCATTGGGCCGTAACCGCCGCCCGCTCGACCCCACGGCCCTCATCCAGGAAGTGGAATGGAACATGGCTAGCAAACGAACTCTCACTGTTGTCGTGGGCGTAGGCGCGGCCGCGCTGGCGATCGCGGGCGTGGCGATGGCGCAAAACCACGAAGAGAACGAGAACCGGATCATCGGCGAGCACAGCGAAAGAGACATCCCGCTCGGTCAGGTGCCTCAGGCCGCGATGAACGCCGCACGCGCGCAACTCGCGTCAATAAGCAAAGCGGAGCAAGTCACCCGAAAGGCGGACGGAAGCACGCTCTATGAAATCAAGGGTAAGAACAACGACGGCAAGACCGTTGAGCTGTTCGTCACGCCTGAAGGCCAGGTGCTCGGCCGCGAATGATGAAATCTCGGCGGGTCGGCTGTCGGCAGGCCGGCCCGCTTACCTCGCATGCCATGTCACGAGACGGGAGACTGAAAATGAGGCCAAGGCAATTGATGTTGTTCTGCGCTGTCTTGGCCGCTCTGCCAGGTAGCGCGGTCGGCCAAACAGAACCTGCTTCGGCGATGGGCTCGGCGCTGCTCGCGAGCTGCCAAGCGAATGAGCCGGGATGCGGCGCTTACCTTCAAGGCGTGCTCGACATGATGATCGTTGCGCGAAAAGCGGAATGCCGTGCTCCACGCTACGACCGGGCGGCGCTCCGCGCTGCTTACTTGCGCTGGGCAGAGCAGAATAGTTATTTTATGAGCGTTCACATGGTGGCGGGCGCTGAGCGGGCGCTAACCGAGGCATGGTCGTGCGAGGCGGGAGCCGCCCAGCCTAGGCATTAATACAGGGCGGCGATTGTGTGGCTCGCATGGCCAACCGACGATCTGGCGCACCTCGTTTCGGCGATTTTGGACGCAACCAACGAGGCCCGCCGCCGCCGCCATCGCAGAAGCCAAAGGGGCCTTCGATGCATCGCTTGACGCTGGATCATCTCGAGACGCTGATCCAGCGTCAAGCCGTATCACTCGGCTTCACCGAGGGAGGCGGTTCCTCATAGCAAAAGCTGGACAGCAGTCCCCTGCCCTTCCAGCAGTTTTACGGCCTTCTTGTCGAACGACACGAAGGTCTCGCCGCCGAGCCATTGGCCGTCGAAGGCGACAACCCCATCCGCGAAATCGCCGCCGGCATCGAGCACAGCCAGGCCGCTTAAATCGTCGGGCGGTTGGCAACCACGTTGTGCATAACAAAGGCGTGGCGGATCGCGGCGGAAATGTCGGTACGTTGCACGCCGCAGCTTCGACCCAGCACCCAGGCGAACTCACAGAATGCATGGACGCTGATCGCCACCAGCTCGGCCGCCTCAAGCGTCTCGATCGCCGTCTTTTGCTGCGCTTCATCGTCTCCCACAATCAAGCGCAGGAGCACGTTGGTATCGAGGCAATCCCCTCCAAGGTGCACGCCGGTGCGCCTCATGCAGATTGATCACTCAACGCCATCACACGCATGCTCGATCCCCTTCGATGCGGGCGACGGAACCAGAATGTCCAAGTCGTAAGAGCCCCTAGAATGGTGAGCCCGAGCCCGGATATCGTCATGACTAGCTTGTATGGCAGACCTCCTACCGATGCCGCATGCAACGGGTAGACCATGTTGAAGATCTTGGAGCCGGCGGGCAGCGCATCGCTACTCCGCGCTTCCACCAAGCGCCCGTCCGTAGGGTCGAACCACAAGGTGGTGCGACCATTCGGTAGCCACTCCTGCGGCTGCTTCATTCGCATCGAAATCAGATCGCCGTGCTTCTTCGGCAGCATCAAGGTCCGGAACTCCGCGGCAGGGAAGCGGCGTCGTGCTTGTCCGAGCACGGCGCCCCAGTTTACCGAGGGGGAGAGTGGCCCTCCTGAAAGCTTCGGCGCTGCCGTCGCGTCCCGCATCTCGGTCGCCGACGACCAGGGGCTCAGAACGACATAGGCGAAGGGTCGCAAGGTCAACATCGCACCCGTCAGCAGCGAGATGAACAGCAGGGGACCGAGGGCGATGCCGGCGTCTCGGTGATGGCGCACAATTGCAGAACGACTCATCCGCGCGGGCCAAGGACGAAGTTTGAAGGACCGGCGCGATCGGCACCACAAGACTGAGCCGGTGACTACGAAACAGAGGCCGATCAGCGCCAGCCAACCCGTGACAATCGCTCCGGTGTCACCCGCCCACAGATAATGATGGAAATCGAGCAGCCACAGTTCGGGGCGATCCCACTTGCTCTCCCACTGCGCAACGACCCGACCAGTCTGATCGGTATAGGCACCCGCCTCCTTGTCGAAACGGAGATGGTGCAGGCCGAAATCCTCCGATGCGAAGATGATTGATCTCGGAACCTGAGCTGGAGTCATCACGCTATCAAGGGCTGCGGATAGCAGCGCCACATCCTGTACCTGGGGATCACCCATGTGGGGCAATGACATCCAGTTATACTTATGGACCAGGATCGCGCCCGACAGGCCGAGCAGCGCCAGGAGGATGCCGAGGCATCCTCCAGCCCAGCGATGCAGGAGGTCCACCAGCTTCATCAGGATTGATTACCCCCGGTCAGCATGTTCACCGCTTCGGTCAAAAGCTGGCCTGCCAGCGCAGCGTCACCGCCCGACCGCGACCAGCGACGTAGTTGCCGTCGTTCACGTTGTTCGACGTCTGCGAGAAGTAGGTGATGTACTGCTTGTCCAATATGTTGCTGACGGCGACCGTGAAACGGCCCATTCGTTCCGCGTCATAGAACAGCATCGCGTCCACCAGGCTGTAGCCTGTAAAATCGTACTGCGCCGGATTGCCCTCGAAACGGCGATCGAAGAGACGCGACATCTGAACGCGGCCCCGCAGCGCGGATGTCAGCGGCGCCTCCAGAAAGACGTTGAGCCGATCGGGCGCGATGTTGCGGCCGTCCAGATCCTTGTCGACGACATTGTCGCCGTTGCTGTCGTAGCGGCCCTCCAAGGCGGCGAAGTTCGCGCCGATCCGAGTTCCGGCCGGGAAGCTATAGCTTGCCGAAAGTTCGAGGCCCCTGATCTTCGTCTTCTCACGCTGAATCACGCCAGCCCCGCCGATCACCTGGATCCGCGAGCCCAGATTCGACTTGGACCAGAAGTAGCTGGCCGACAGGTCGAACCCGTCGCGGCGGTAAGCGACACCGGTTTCGATGTTGTCGGCGATCACCGGCTGGAGGTCCACCAGCTGATCCACGGTCTGACCGGGGGATCGTACGGCGCGAAGGATCAGGCCGGCGTCGGGCATCGTGAACCCTTGCGCATATGATCCGAAGAGCGAGAGACCGTCGCGCGGCTCGAACACGATGCCGGCGTTCTTCAGGAGCTTCTTGAAGCTCGGCATGCCTCCGCGCACGGCCGTCGAGTTGGCGCTCGCGATGGTGGTGAAGTCAGGAACATCAAGCTTCGCGTGCTCGTAACGCAGCCCGCCCGAAACACGGATGCGCTCGTCGAGCAGCTTCTGCTCGAGCTGAATGAAGGGTGCCCATCCCTTGTAGATCATCTCGGGAACCCAGAGCCGGTCCGTCTGCGCCAGCTCTTGGAACGTCTTGTCGCGCAGGTAATCGACGCCCGTGACAAGCTGAAGCCCGGGCAGGATCACATCCTGCCAGGCATAAGTCAGCTTCGCGCCATATTTCTCTGAGCTTAAGGCGGACTGATCGAAGAGTGTCCCAACGGGTGCAATCGTCGGATCTTGGAAGACGGGGAATGTGTCGCCGCCATACAGTGCGTAGAAGTCGTAGTAGAAGCCCTGGAGCGTCAGCGAACCGCCCAGGAGATCACGGTGCGCGTAGGTGAGCGTGAAATTGCGCGCCTCGTTGCGCGTCGGATCCCCCGGCCCCTCGCCCTTCACCGAGGTGGCGGGGCGCCCCGCAGCAATGCTGCCCGGCACGCCCACATAACTGCCGCGACCTCGCTGATCGAAGAGATTGGCCATCAACTCGAAGCGCTGTGCAGCACCGATATCAAGACCCAGCTTGGTGAACAGGCTCCATCCCTTGGTATCCATGATGTCGCCCTGGGTGGTATCCACGCCCACCGGCTTGCCGTTGCCGTCATAGAACAGATCGGTGAGCTCGTGGGTCGCACCGACGACGAAATCGAACGCACCGAGCTTCCTCGCGGTGAGCGCGGCCAGCTTGTAGTGAAAGCCGTGGTCTTCGAAGTCGTCCGTGCTTCCCTCGAGTGTGACCCGGTTCAGCCAGTCCCCATTTTCGGGCGCGGTTGTCGTCACATAGTTGATGACGCCGCCTGTCGCGCCGACACCCTGGATTGCGTTGGCCCCGTAGATGACTTCGACGCGCTCAACGAACGCGGGGTCTACCGTGAAGCCGCTGCGCTTGCCGTCCCGCAGCGGCGTCGACTGAGGAATGCCGTCTACCATGTAGAGTGGCGTCCGCCCGCGCAGCGACTCTCCGGTGCTTGTCATCTTCTGCCGCCCCGGAGCGAAGCTTGGGATCGAGAAGCTGAGGCTGTCGATCAGGCTCGGACTTACAGCAAGCTGGGCGTCCAGTGTCGCGCGATCGAGCACCTTTACGGTATTGGGAATGGCGGTGATCGGCGTTGGCACGCGTGTGGCCGAAACGATAATTTCGTCGCTCGGCGGCCTGGGCGCGCCAGATGTCTGCACCTGAGCGTGCGCTTGGCCCGCCAAGCTGACGATGAGTATCGCCGATCCACATACCATGTTCGTTCGCATGAGCACCCCTCTGCTTTTGCGGGTGCACTAGCTGGACCGTCCCGCTAATGCAAGTCAGTCGCACTTAGAATTTGGTCATATCCGGATAGCGGGTAAACGCTTCCCACTAACTCGACCTCGCCGACGATCTCTTCCCCTGATCGAATGACCCTTCGGGGCTTTCTCTTCCGCGTTTCCCGCTTCGCGTGAGCACTCGGCGCGGCAATGCGGACACGTCATTTATGGTGATCTAGGGGCCTGTTCCGGCCCCCTGGCGCAAGGGCTAGACCGTATCAGCCGCAAGCGGCCTCCCTTGGCGATCATGGGGGTTTCCCCGCCCTTCCTTCGCTGCGCTTTCGTGCAGGGCGGGAGATCCCCCTCCCCCATGACCGGCCCATCTTTGCGCCATTCCCCGACCCACTTCGCCAGCGGGCAGAAGTCGATGGCGCACCATCGCCTTCGGCTCGATTCTAGGAAGGGAACAGGACATGGCACGCAGCACCGACAAGGCCCGTAAGACCGCCACCACCACGGCGCGGATCGACGTTTATGAGGAAGTCACCAACCAGATTGTTGAGCTGCTAGAGGCAGGCACCCGCCCTTGGTCCCCCCGCTGGGCATCGGGCGCGGCATCGCTTCCGCTTCGCCATGAAGGCACCGCCTATCGCGGAATAAATATCCTGTTGCTTTGGTCCGCCGCCATGTCGCGCGGCTATGCGAACCCCTATTGGATGACCTACCGGCAAGCGCACGAGCTGGGCGGACAGGTCAGGAAGGGCGAGAAGGGCAATCTTGTCGTTCATGCCGGCACCTTCACTCCGAAGGATGACGAAGCCGACCAGCGGCCCGCCGAGGGGGAGGACGGTGAGGACCGCGCCCGCCACTACCTCAAGCGCTATATCGTGTTCAACGTCGAGCAGATCGACGGCTTGGACATGACCAAATATCCAGCGCCGCAGGTCGAGATTAAGAACCGCGACGACCGCGACCCCGAGCTTGATGCAGCCTTTTCGCGCTACCCCGTGCCCTACCGCGAGAGCGGCAACAGCGCCTATTATCACCCGGTTGCAGACAGCATCACCATGCCCGCCTTTGCCGAGTTCGTGAGCGGCAACGCCTTCTATGCGACCCTCGCGCATGAGGCCATCCACAGCACCGGCCATACGTCCCGGCTGAACCGCGAAACGCTCTACGAGTACGGCAAGAGCAAGGAAATCCGGGCCGCCGAAGAACTGATAGCCGAGATCGGCGCAGCCATGCTTTGCGCGCAGATCGGCATGGAGCCGACCGAACGGGAGGACCACGCCGCCTATGTTGCGTCCTGGCTCAGGGCCCTTCGCGACGACAAGCGGGCGATTTTCCGCGCAGCGACCGCCGCACAGGCAGCAAGCGAGCTGATCCTGTCGCACATGGCAGCGCTCGCGATGTCCCGCGCCGCCTGACCAGCGCCGCCCTCTTCCCCTTTCCCGAAGGATCGAGCGATGCTGAAGACACCCCCGAAGATCGAACTTAGCTGGCGCGATGAGAACTACGGCTCCGTCTATGCCGTGACCGCCTTCCGCAACTATGCCGGCACACTGGATTGGAGCGACCGCACCCACCAGCGGTTTCGCGGATACCTGAAACGGGCCGGTTTCGAGTTCCACTATGGCCGTTGCAGCTATATCGCCAAGAGCGGCGAACGCGAAGAACGGCAGCGCGCCCTATCCGGCGCTACAGCCCCGGCGACCCTGCCGGGCACGGCTCTATATCACTCTATCGAGCGCCGACCGAGCCGCCGTTGCGGCGTCTCGGCCCATGCGGGTGACGATCCTCGCGTGAGGTGTGCCACGTGGCACATCGCATAGTCGCGCTCGCGCGAAGTCGATTTGCTGGCGCCCCGGCCCTCCCCCGGAGGCCCGGCATGTCGCGGGGAACACCAAGGGCTGCTGCCCTTTCGTTCCCGAAGGAAAATAGACGGCCCCGTGTGGTCCGCCAAGCGCGGCACCCGACGCCTTATCGGCGTCGGCCGCGCTAGGGCGGCCTGCCCGCACCAGGCCATCGATTTTCCTCCTCCCTCCCCATCCCGCTCCTCGCCGGAGAGGCAGAAGCCGATTGCCGCAGCAAGCGGCTTTCAGCCTCGAAAGGAAAGGAAGGACAATGGCTTACACGCGATACAAGGGCGATCCCTACTGGACCCGCGCCAAGACTAGCGGGACGAGCGCCGACGGCATCCCCTTCGAGAAGGGCGAGCGGGTTTTCTTCTATCCGCGCAGCGGCACCACCTACGCAGGCGACGGCGCATCGCGCGCATCGGCCGAGTTCGACGAACTGGCGGCGTTGGAGGGCTGACCCTCCCCGATCCCCCAGACAACCACGTATATTCAGGAGATTTCCAATGGCTATGATCACCGCAAAACTGTCGCAGCTTCGTCTCTCCCCGCTCAATCAGCGCCGGGTGAAGCCAGCAGCCATCGAATCTATAGCCGACGACATTGCCGCACATGGCCTGTTGCAGAACCTTGTCGCTTACGAGGAGGACGGCCTGTTTTGGGTATTCGCCGGTGGCCGTCGCTATCGCGGCCTAAAGGAACTGGCGAAGCGCAAGACGATCAAGAATAGCGATAGTTTCCCCGTCGAGGTTCGGACCAAGGACGAAGCTATCGAGCTTTCGCTTGCCGAGAACTTCCAGCGCGAGGACATGCACCCCGCCGACAGCATCCGGGCTTTTGCCGCGCTTCGCGATACCGGCATGGACGTGGACGAGATCGCGACGCGCTTCGGGCAGGCGGTCAGCTTCGTCTATAAGATGCTTCGCCTTTCCGCGCTCAATCCTGCCCTGATGGACATTCTCGCCAAGGATCAGTTGACCCTTGAGGCGGCGAAGGCCCTCACCCTCACCGGCGATCAGGAACAGCAGCTAAAGGTGTTCAAGGCGTCGAACGGCCACGCCCACACAATCCGGCGGATGCTGACCACGGAGAAGGTGACAACCGAGAGCGGCGCGTTCCTGTTCGTCGGGCGCGAAGCCTATGAGGCGAAGGACGGCACGATCACCGTTGACCTGTTTTCGCAGGGGGACGAGGGCTTTGCCGATCAGCCCGAAATTGTGCAAGAGTTGGCGGAAGAGAAGCTAGACGCGCTGGCGGACGAGTATCGCGCAGCCGGTTGGTTCGAGGTGAGCGCCACTCTAGATCAGCCTTACGACCTCTACACCAAGGGCTATCTCTACCAGAGCCAGCGCGAGCCGACTAAGGCAGAAGCCGCCCGCATGGCGGAAATCGACACCGAGATTGAGGCGATTGCCGAGGCCGAGGGCGAGGACAGCGAGCGCATCGAGCCGCTTAGCGACGAACGCGACGCGATCACCGAAGCGCTGCGCATCTACACTCCCGAGCAGAAGGCTATCGGCGGCGTGGCGCTGTGGGTTTCGCGCGACGGCTCGCTAGGGCAGCGCGTCTATCGGGCGAAGGCCGAGCCGAGGGCGAAGGGATCGGGCATCGACGGCCCCGCCCCGCTCTATGGCAACAGTCTCTTTGCGGACCTCACCCGCATCAAGACGCAGATCGTGCAGGAGGGCGTCGCCAGCAACCCGGCGCTGGCGCTGGACGTGCTGCTAGACAGCCTTGCGGGGCAGTTGTTGCATGGGGGCCGCAGCTACCAGATGGCGCTTGAGGTTCAGGCGAAGGCCGTCCCCACGGACGTTCCCGACGAGCTTATGGCGACCAGCGATGTTCGGCCCGTTGAGGAAACAATGGCGACCCGCTTCGCATCGCTTCCCATCGAGGGCCGCTTTGACGCGATCCGCAGCATGGACGGCGACGACAAGATGGCGCTGCTAGCCGGTTTGGTGGCGACGATGGTGGACGGCACCGTTTTTGCGGGCGGTTCCCCCGGCGAACGGCATCGCCATTTCGAGCAGATCGCGAAGGCCGCAGAAGTGGACGTTTCCTCGCGCTGGACCGCTCCCATTGCGGTCTTTGACCGGATGAAGCGCCCTGCCCTTATCACTCTTCTCCGCGAACAGGTTGGCGATGCCAGCGCCAGCAATTGCGCGACGATCAAGAAGAAGGCCGATCTAGCCGTCAACGTGTCCGAACGGCTCCCGGCGAAATGGCTTCCGGCACCGATGATCGTCGGCGCGTTTGATCAGGCCGACCTCCCCGAGCTGGACGAGGCCGACGCGGAGGACATCGAGGAAGACGCCGAAATGGCGTGACCAGTGATCGGGGGTCCGGTGATAATCGGACCCCCTTTCGTTCACCGCCGCGCCCAGGTCCGCCCCCGTCGCGGGCGCGACGCCCACGCTACGCATGACCGTCGCGCCCGCGGCCCCTTCGAGCCCGCGCGCACCGCTCGCCCAAGGTCGAGCGGCGCAGAGTCGACTTCAAAGAAGATCCAGCGCGAGAAACCCCGTTCCACCCACCATCCTAGAGTTGGAACAGACGTGTGTCCCAAGGCACCGGGCTGGCCATGTCATGGGTGATCTTGCCGGCGTCGGTGTGACGCAGGTTGATCAGAAAGTTACGCTCGATGCGGCCGCCTGGGATGGACGGCACGATGAGTAGGCAAGAGCGGCACTCTACGTACCATTTGGCGCCGAACGTTTTCGAGATCGAATCATCGATGCCGTCCCAGCCTGGATGCGCAGTTGGCTGGAACTCCTCGTAGCTGACCCCAGGCGGGATGGTGATGCGGATATAGTGCTGATTATCGGGGAGCACACCGTTAAAGTGCGCGAGCTTCTCGAGGAGCGCCGTCGCATAATGCTCAGACGAGTAGAGCATCGGACTGTTGGTTGTGTTCCAGCGCCCCGGGAACAGGCGGGCACCTTCGTCGTCGTAGATCGGGTGCTTTCCTGCGGGATCACCGATCCGGTAGCTGTAGAGAACCCGATCGACGATTCCCGGCCTCACGCGGCTCCGCCGTAGGCAGCGCGGCCTAGGAGATTGATGACAAGGTCGGCGCCGACTCCGGTATCAGTGGCGACGTCGATCGGCCTTTGGTTCTCAAGCATCGGGTGCCGGCGATAGAGGAACTCGCGCGCCTTCTCTTCGTCGCGATAGATATCCATCGCGAACTCCCAGACCTTGGCGACGGCTGCGACGCGGTTGCCCTCGTCGATGGTGAGCTTCGGCTCGCGGGCGCTCTTGCGCCGCGTCAGCGTCGCGCGCGGCACGAAGCGGTAGGGGAAGCTGGCGTCGTCAGGGGCGATAGCTTTCGACAAGCGCTCGAGCGAGGAAAGCGGGAGGCCAGCCTTGATGCTATTGGCCATCGCAAGTGGCGAGCGCTGGGCAACCTTGAGCCCGAGCGAGTCAGCGAAGCTGGATGCAGCCACGTTCATCATTTTTTCCTTCGTCCATATGAGCTTTATGTATGGCTCAAATGGTCAAAAGGCAAGGTGAGTTTCGCGGCGGGCGCATTGTGAAGCTGGGAGCGTAAACTGACCTAGCGGGTTGGGAGTCATCACAGGGCTCCCGCCCCCAATCTTTGCCGCCTGAAACGGTTTGAGCCCGCCACGTTCACAGCGCGACGGGCTCAGGTATGGACGCCATTTCCGCCGAGCTGGACCAGATCGTGCAGGCCCGCACCCGCGACGTGCTGGACGGCCCCGGCCTTGGCGTCAACAAGCGGGGCGAGCTGTTCCACCAACCGCAAATCGTCGAGCTGATCGAGAAGGCGCTTGCCGATCGACAGAACCCCGGCTGATGTCGGCAGGGGCGCGCCCCTGCCCTCTTTTCTGCAGTTACAGATGGAGCGACAGCAGGCGTAGCGAGGCGGCCGCGCCTCGCGTGAGATCCTTTGCCGACCGTCGCACCGCGCGCGCAGCGCGCCGATCGAGGGGAACACCAAGGGCTCCTGCCCTTTCGTTCCCGAACGACAATCGACCGCCCGTGTAATCTGCCAAGGCCGGTAAGCCCGGCGCCCGAGTGCGCCGACCGGTCTAGGCAGCGCGCCCGCGCCAGCGGTAGATTCTCGCCCTCCCTCCCCATCCCGTTCCTCGCCGGAACGGCAGAGCCGCAGGCCGTAGCCACGCGGCCCATGCCACTAGGAGGTAGCCAAAATGACCAACGACACGAACGAGGCCGACCGGGTAGAAGCGATCCGTAAGCTCAACGCGATGGCGCGGAGCAACCCCGGCGCTGCATGTCGCGCCAATATCACCATCGGATTTCAGTCTTTGTCGGATGCCGACAGAATCGGCGCACTTTCGCAGATCATCGCGTTCGCCAACTTCACCGGAGAGAACGACCCTCACGGCGAGCAGGACTTTGGGGCTGTCTATCGCTTGGTGTCGGGGGAATGGACCCAGCATCGCCCGCAGGACGACAAGGAGATTTCCGAAACCGTGTTCTGGAAAATCGACTATTACGACAATGCATTGGAGTTTGGCAGCGAGGCACCGTGGGACGATGCGAAGACCACGCGCGTTATGACCATCATGCTTGCGAGCGAATATTAAAGGCCCTCCGCCCCCCGCCGGTCCGCGTCGTCATAATGCGCGGATCGGGGCAGCACGGTTCAGGATTGAGACAAGCGATTTGTTGTTAATTCGCCATAGGTCCGTTATGGTTGCATCAAAGGGGACGCGAGATGGCAAAGGTCGATATCGAGGCGCTTCGGGCGCAGATCAGGGCGATGGATTTTGTTCGGGGCACCCCCGAGGAAATCGCGCAATGGCGTGAGGACGACCGCGATTCCCGTGCCAATCTGACTATCGAAGGCATGACGCCCGAGTCCAACGAGGACGAGCTTTTCGCGATGATGATGGACGAGGGCGTTCCCCCGACGCTCGCCACCAAGATCATCGTCGACCTGCTCCAGTCGGGAGCCGGCCAGCTAGCCGCCTAAACGGTGGCCGGCACTGATCCTTACGCCTACCCTGGAACCGACGTCCTCCGGAATCGACTAGGGATCACCGATGGCAAGGAACTGGATCGACGCGAGCGGCTGATAATCCGTGCGCGCGGCAACGAAGCCGCGCGCATGGACTTCCCGCTCACCCCCGATGGCTATCGCGTCCTTCACAAGCACCTGTTCCAAGACTTGTACGAATGGGCGGGCCAGGACCGGACCGTCAACATCGGCAAACAGGGCAGTCTATTTGCGCACGCCCCCTATATCGCCAATGGACTCAACGCCATGTTCAAAGAGCTTGGCGAAAAGAACAACTTTCGCGGCTTGAAACGGGAAGAGTTTTTCGATCACTTGGGCCACCATATGAACGAGCTGAATGCCGTTCACCCTTTCCGCGAAGGCAACGGCCGAACCATGCGCTTGCACGCGGCGCAGATCGCTCGCGAGGCCGGCCACCCGATCCGCATCGCCAGCATAGATGAACGCGCATGGATGGACGGATCGCGTCACGGTTTCACAACGGGCGACCATCGCGCGCTTAGCGCCGCGCTTTCGGCGGCGTCGGTCAAGCGAGATCTAGGACCCGAGGCGCGCACCGGCCCGGGCGGACTCGCTTTTCTTCCTTCGCGCGATCCCCCTGCAGGGCAGCGCTACCGAATGACATTGAACAAGGTTCGCGAAGAGCTGGAAAAGCATTTGCCCGTCGCGCGCGCGGAGGCGGCCGACAGGCTAAGCAAGTTGATGAAGGCCGGCGCTTCTACCGAGGGAATCGTCAAGGCCCGGGGCGAGCTGGCCTATGTTCGGCACGCGAAGGGGCCGGTCTATCAGTCGCATTTGCTGAATTATCTCGGATCGCGCGAGGTTGAGGCCGTCATAACGCCGAAGCAGACGCCGCTTGAGCGCGTGCGCGAGATCGGCGCGGCGCTGGCGGTGCAGATCAACATGCAGCAGGGCGCGCAGCTCCAACGGGCTATCAGGGCTCTTGAACGCCCGATCTTCCCGCCTGGTCATTCTCCCATGCACGAGCGACTAGCGGATGCGTTCCTGAAGAACGCGGCCGAGAAGAACGCGGCCGATCCGCGCCTTGCGCCAGCCCAGGCCATCGTTGACGCCGCCGTGCAGGCAGCTCGAGGCCGCGGCGAAAGCGCGCGCGCGATTGAGGCTACGGGGGAGTCGACGCGCAAGGCCGTCGCGGCGGTCATCCGATCCGGCGAACCGCTCAACGCCAATGCGCCGGAGTTACGGGGCCGTGGCGCAGCACAGCAGCAATCGCCCTCCCCGAGTAAGGACAAGGGCCGCAGCCGCTGATGTCGCCCTAGGTGACGCCTAGGTGGAAAGGCAGCGGTGTGTGGACGAAGAAGTGGCGGCGCTGGGCGGCTTCCCTTCCCAGCTCGCTATGGGCGGGATCGATCTAAAGTGTAGCCAGCGCTGACGGGCGCGAGCGGCCCTTACGCCTCCCAAGATTCCTCTGTTTGCCGTTCGGGAAGCCCAGCGCCGCATTCGGCCAAGGGAGGCGGCTTTCAGCCCCATAGTGGTAGCCAGGTGCGACAAGCTCAGGGTGATCGAGCGTGCCAACATGGAACGCCACCTTCCCCGGCTCGACCCCACTGTCATCTTCATAATGAAGGGTCAGCGGCGAGCCGCATTCCCCGCAGAAGGACCGGCGCGCGATCGGTGATGATCGGTAAGTTTTCTGCGTCTCACCATGCCAGCCAACATCGTCCCATCGCACCCATGCGAGGACCGCGAAGGCGCTTCCGGTCGATTGTCGGCACATCGAGCAATGGCAGTAGTGAACGCGTGGCGGAGCCGTGAGAACGTAGCGCATCGAGCCGCAGAGGCATCCGCCCTCAAGGCTCTGCTGCCCGGCGTCCTCGCGCGGCACCTCGTCAGGGTCAGGCATCGGCCATGCCGGGGGGAAGGGCGCGATAGAGCGTTGAATGATGGCACTTGAGCAGCTTGGCGGCTTCGCGCACGGACGTGCCCTCACCAACCAGGCGCTCGCCTAGCGCGATCTGGTCCGGCGTCAGCTTTGGGGGACGACCGAAGCGGACTCCCCGAGCCTGCGCCGCAACGCGCCCGCTGCTAGTGCGTTGGTGGATTAGTTCGCGTTCAAACTCGGCAATGCCGGCGAATACCGTCAGCACCATACGGCCAGCGGGCGAGGTGGTATCCGCCCAGGGCTCCGCCAGAGAGCGCAGGCCAGCGCCGGCGTCGTTCAGCTTCTCGGCTATATCGAGAAGATCCTTTGTCGATCGGGCGAGCCGATCAAGGCGCGTCACCACCACAACGTCGCCGTCACGAAGCTGGTCCATCATACGGGCCAGCTCAGGCCGGTTGGGCTTCGCGCCCGACACCTTCTCTTCATAGGTGCGGCGGCAGCCGGCATCCTTCAAGGCGGCGCGTTGCAGCCGTAAATCCTGATCGTCAGTGGAGACGCGCGCGTAGCCAACAAGCATGTCGCGAATGTGCATCGAAACGTCTGTCTTTAGCAACAGACTTTCGCGACACCGCCAGCGTTGGAAAAACCGTCCCCTGCCCGCGTGTCGCAAAACTTACAACATTTGCGACAATCGCGCAGCAGCTTCGCGCCGGGTGTCGGTTTTCAAAGTCGATGTCAGCTATATGTCAGAGACGATGACAGCCACGACGTTACGGCTCATTCTGCGGCGTTGAGTGCGGGCGTGGTGGGTGCCTCGGTTTTGAGTGCAGCGAGTTCGCGGTAGAGAGTGGATCGGCCAAGCCCAAGCTGCTTCGCCGCCTGCGCCGGACGCACGCCGGCCTCGATCAGCTTGAGCGCCGACGCCAGCTTGTCGGCGTCGAGCGTAGGGCGTCCAGGCACTTTTCCCCGCGCGCGCGCCGCGGCGATGCCGTCGCGGGTGCGCTCGACGATCAGCCGGCGCTCGAAATGCGCGATGGCACCGAACACATGGAACACCAGCTCGCCTGCAGCCGAGGATGTATCGAGCCGTTCCTCCAGCGAACGGAATGCGAGCCCGCGCGCCTTGAACATGTCGACGGTTTCCAGCAGCTCCTTGAGCGATCGGCCGAGGCGATCGAGCCGGACGACGCAGATGATATCGCCGGGTCGGCAGAAGCCAATCAGCTCGTTTAGGCCGGGCCGATCGAAGCTCTTGCCCGAGATCACATCGTCGAACACGCGGATCGCGCCCGCTTCGTCGCGCAACCGGCGACGCTGCACCTCCAGGTCCTGGTCGCTGGTGGAGACGCGGGCATAGCCCAGCACGTCCGGCATCGTGGTGTAACCCCTGTCCCTAATCCGCTCGGTTTGTGGACAAGCGGGCCAGCACTCGCAAAATCGGGCGCCGACCGTCTCTAAATACTGTCCACAAACCCGCCGTGTCCAGAAAATCTGAACCGCATTTTGTGGACGATTTCTGGATCGCAGCGGATTACCCAGCGCGCCGCCACCTTGGTTCGAGCATGGCAACGGGCGTCGGTCATGTTGCGGAGCCGGCGGATCGACTGACCGGTGCCGCTCGACAGGCGTTCCAGCAAGGCTTGGGGCGGATCGTCCGCGCAGCGGTCAAGATCGCCGACATTGCAGCCAAGGCCATATCGACAGAAGGTCGCTACACCCATGCCGTAGGTGTCGGCCAGTCTGCGGACGTAAGTGTCCAGCCTCTCCAACGGACGCGGTTGCGGATGCAGCGGCCAGCGCGGGCGCGGTAGGTCGCCCATCAGCTCGACTTCATCGAACACGGGGGAAGGACGCTTCGAACAGGGCGCGCCGTTCGTCCGGCCCACGAAAGTCGCACCCTTCAAGCATCACGCGGTCGATCCGTTCGCGTCCATGCAGCAGCGCATGAACCGTCGCGGCAGTGAGCAAGGCCGCGACCTCGCCGATCAGGCCGGTCGATCGGCGCAGCACCATACTGCGTATTTCAGGAGCGTCCGCCAACGCCGATCGTTCGCGCAAAGGCAACGCGCGCTCGAAACTGGCGAGGAGGCGCGCGAACACACCGTCGTCCTGCCATGCCGGTAGCGGGATCGGCTCGAAGCGGTTCTCAAGCTGGTCATCGCTGCGCACCGCGATCTGAGCCTGTTTGGTGCCCAGGCCGACGATCGGGATGCGGAGCGTGTTGCCGAGAAAGCGGAGCATGTTCAGGAATTCGGCGCGGCGACGGTGCGTGCCGGCGAGCAGGTTGTGCAGCTCGTCCACGATCAGCACCCGCACCTCGACCGCGCGCAGAAGGTCGAGTGCATAGCGTTCGAGACGTTCGCCGGGGAGGTTGAACGACACTGGCGCGTTGAGCGCCGTCAGGATCGCACCGTAGAAGCGTCGGACGCTTGGTTCGGTCGGCATCTGCATCACCACGACCGGCACGACTTCGCGCTGGCCGCACGAACTTGGTGACGGCGGATGCAGGCGCCGAAACTTCTCGGCGATCATGCTCTTGCCGTTATTAGTCGGCCCCACGATCAGCAGGTTGGGCGGCCGGACGCGGCCTGGCCCAAATCGGAAGGCGTCGTCGAGCCGCGCCAGGGCCGCTTCCGCGTGGGGATGAGCGATCCACCATTGGCCGTGCATATGCGCCAGGCGCTCCGACGATGGCAGGTCGGCGATAGGGCGGGCAGCGGGCGAGAGATGATCCGGCTCGCCCATCATGCTCACCACTCCTCTACATCGAAAGGCTCGGATGATGCCGTGCCATCGACCGCTCGCACAGGCCAAGGCGAAGCAGGTTCGCTCAACCGTGGGGCGGGATCGGTGATGACACGCAGCCCAAGCCGGCGGGCCTGATTGCGCCGGGTCGTGCGCGTCGCGGTTCGCGCTTGGACCTCGATCTCACGCATCTCCTCGATCCCGGCGAACAGTATGCCTTCGTCTATCTCACTTTGCCGTTGGCGACGCAGGCGGGATCGGGCGAGACGGTGTTCCCATAGCGAGACGGGTGGCCGGGAAAGTTCACGGTAGCCGACTTCGAGATAGCCACCGTCGTCGGGGTCGTGGACATAGATGCGGCTGAGGTCGCGGGGATCGCGGCGGATGAGTATGCGCCGGGGTGGTCCGTCCCGTTCAATCCAGGGCTTCAGCGCATCCGAAAAATAGTGGATGTGGTCGATCACTACCCCGTCGCGCCGCAAGGTCCGCCGGACCACAGGCAGAAAGTCGATCAGGAACGCGCGCGGATCACGCGGCGACGGCGGTGCCAGTCCTTCGGTGGCAAGGGCGCGCACGCCTTCCTGATAGCGTTGTAATGGGGCTTCGCCGTCCAACCCGGCATGGGGACGCAGATGGTAGAGCTTGGCGATGGCGACGGCCAACCATCGTTCCAGCTCGGCGAGCGTCAGGCACGCGGCCTTGTCGCTGTCGTAGCGTCCACGCTGCATGACGTTGGAGAAGGTCGTGCCGGGCAGGCCATGCACCAACTCCATCAGCGTGCCGATCACCCGTTCCACGACACCACCGACCTGCGGTCGCCCGAATGGTCGCCAGTCGATCGTGATGTCGTGCTGGGCGCAGCCGCGTTCCAGAGCTTCGGAGTGGAACTCGGCGGCATTGTCCACGCCGATCTGCCGGGGGCGTCCCATCACCGGCCAGTCCGCATCGACCCCGATAGCTGTCAGCCACGACCGCTTGTCCGACGCGACATGCGCCAGGCACAGCCCGACGCTGGTAGCGGACGGTGCTTCCAGCGTCACGAGGAGGCCGGCGATGCAGCGGCTGAACACGTCGATTGCGACCGTCACCCAGGGGCGGCCGATCGGGCGGCGCTCGATCGGATCGACCAGGATGAGGTCCACTGGCGTATGGTCTATCTGCACCACGTCGAGCGGCGCCTGGGCGGTCACGGTCGATCCCAGCACCGCTTCCGGAACAGCCACGTCACCGCGTCTACGCCGCTCTTCCTGCGACAAAGCCGCGATCCTGCGCCGGACGGTACTCGCCGATGGCGGGCGCACATGCTGGTCGCGGGCGCGCCGGCGAACCTCGACCACGATCTTCTCGGCCGACAGCCGCTGCGGCGTCAGGTACAGTTCGGCTACGGCATCGCGGATCAGGGCCTCGCGGCGCTCCTCGATCCGCCTCTTGCCGCGCCCGCCATCCGATCCGCTGCTGACCAGCGTGGTTACCGTACCGCCGCCCTCGCGGCATTTTCGGAGCAAGCGGTAAACCTGACGCTCGGACACGCCCAAGACGACTGCGGCTGCGCGGACCTGCTCGCGGGGACAGGCCGGCAGCGCCGCCAGTGGCCGAAGCACCGCCGCACGTCGCTCTGCCTCCTGCCATGACGGCCCGGGAACGAGGCTCAGGTCCGAAGCTGCTTCCGCCAACTGCCGACCTCCACTTCGAGGGAAGTGCAAGCTGCTGACATCGACTCCGATCACCAGCGACGCCGAGTGTGACAAACGCCGGCCCCGCTTAGCAAGCGTTCATTCGGCTTTCGCTGACATTGGCTTCGAAAACTGACAGCTGCCCGCGCGCGGGGACGCAAGGGTGGCCGCAAGTTCGCCCTCTCCAAGGCCCAGGTGCGGCTCGCTCAGGCTGCTATGGCCCAACGCGACACGTCCGTTTCCGACCTCTGCAAGGAACTCGGGATCGAGCGCGTCACTCTCTACCGCTATGTCGGTCCCAACGGGGAACTCCGGGATTACGGTCAGCGCGTGCTTGCTGCCAAAACGCGATGATGATGACGGGAGCCCCGATCAAACTTACCCAAGCGGACGCCGCAGACGTTGCAGACCTGTACAACCGTTGCAGCGACTATTTCCTGTTGCAGGACGGGGCCGCGCCCACGCTGGACGATGCTCGCGAGCTTTTCTCCGATGTGCCGCCCGAAAAGAGCGCCCACAATCAAGCTGTCCTGGGATGGAAGGGGCCTGGCGGCCTATATGCAATCGCGGCCATCCTCCGCGATTATCCGCGTGATGGCACATGGTATCTCGGCTTCATGATCGTAGATGCCGCACAGCGTGGTCGTGGCGTCGGACGCTCAATTTACTCGACGGTCGAAAGCTGGGCCGCTGCGAGAGGTGCCACAGAGATTCGGTTGGCCGTGCTGGAAGCGAATGAAGCGGCAGAGCGATTTTGGCGTTCTCTCGGCTTCATTGAGTATCGGCGCGTTGGGCCAGACACCTTCAAAATGCGTAGCCATCGCCGGATAGAACTGAGCCGTCGCCTTTCTGGCGCGACCGTAGAAGGCAGCAACAAGTAAGATCTCGCGCCGGCTATCTGGGCGAGCTTGGCGTAGGATTCCGCCCCCTCCCGCAAACGCCCCCTGAAAAACCACTTCGCTTGGACCCCACGCAAGCAGAGCACCATCGTGTACGTCGACGAGCCCGGCGCCGGCAGGGCATTCGTGTTCAGTCGGGGGGCACATGCCCCCGCCGTCAGCCTTCGCGTAGCCGTCCATCAAGCGATAGAATATCGCCCCATCGTCGCCGGTGGGCGGTGCAGCGCGATACGTCCCAGCTAAGAGCGGAATCGCTGCGCGCGCGGCAGGGCTGAGCAGTACGCCGCCATAGACCACGACTTTCGAGGCATGGCCGATCGCCTGCATCACTGCCTTTGTCGCGACCACCTGATGCCGGTTGAGGCGAGTGCGGACGAACAATAGATCAGTCACCGGTCCTGACACGCCCGAGACGAGCGAGAGGCCCGTCGACACGAAGCCGCCGACCAGCGACTGCCAGGGGTTCGACGCTTCGAGGCGGAGCCATCGCTCAGGCAACCATATCAGGATCGGCATGAGGCCGAGACCGAGAAAAACGTAGAGCTTTGCAGGTTCGAAGGTGATCAGCGCAAAGAACGCCATCGCCGCGATTGCGCCCATTCCAAAAGTGATGAGCACGCGCCATGCGACGTACCGGCGGTGCAGGATCACCCGCCACAGGTTCGACGCAAACTGGATCATGCCGTGAAGGGCGAGCGCGGTCGTGATCGGCAGCAACCAGGCGAGCAGGCCCATCAGGATCAAGCCGCCCGCCATGCCGAAGATGCCGGACAGAATCGACGTGAGAAATGCGCAGAGGACAATCAGTGCTGCGATCATCCGGTCGTCGTCAATCTTCTCTGTTTCAAGCGACTACCATAACGCAAATCGCTGCCATTCTGCTGCCGGAAGGCAAAAGAATTTGCCTAGCGCGTACAAACGCGTTGGGCATGGGCGGCCAGGGATGACGAGCAAGGCATCCTGCATCCGATGGCAAGCGATCGACGCGAGTGTCCCGCGGTTGGATGGCGCGCTCGGAAGTGGCGTTGCTGATCAACCAATATTTCGGAGCGCGCCTGAATTGCGTCAGAAGTTTACCAGCATGTTGAGCCGCAAACGGTTGGCCCATTCGCTTGCGCTGAACGCCGGGGTAAATAGCGGCGACTTGGCTTGATAACGATAATAAGTGGCGTTCAGGATGACGTTCGGCACCACGACGTAGTCGACCAGCAGCGTGTGCTGCCGATAGTTGGTCGCCAGATCGGTGTTGTCGTGGCTGAATGCCGCCAGCACGGCATCGACACCCGTTTCCGCATAGCCATAGCCGAACCGCCAATCATGCACCTTGCTCCCGCGTCCGAACAGCAGATCGACGCCGAAGCCGCTATCCTGATCGGTGGTCGCGCCAAAGTTGTGGACATAGTCGGCGACGATCCGCACTGGCCAGCTCTCTCCCAGCCCGTTGAACTGGACCGCGCCGATCAGGTTGAGCAGGTTGAAATCGGACAGATACTGCCCCGCCGCGAAACGGTTGGTGCGGAAATCGCCAGTGTCGCCACCGGCCAGGCTCGACAGCCGATAGTCGTAATAGCTTGCCGCGAGCTCAACCTTCACCGGCGCGGAAGCCGCCGTCTCTAACTGCAGTTGGCCGCCGATCATGCGGCTGTCCTCACCGCCGGTGGCCTCGTCGATGAGGAAATACATGCCGACCGCCTTGGCCGAAGCGCCCCCGCCGAGCGGCAGCCTGTACGCCCCGGACACGCCTTGCGGATTGACGTCGCCGTCCCACACCAGCTCGGTGCGGACAAATGGCTGCGGGATCTTGCCGGCAACCAGCGTCAAATCGCCAAAAGTGCCACGCATATAGGCCTGGTCGAGACTGACGGTCAGGTCGTCCACGAAATTGCCGAGTGTCTGGTCGGTTGAATTGGGGTCGTCGTTGTCGCCGGTCCCGAGCTGCCCGCCGATCGTCAGCCACCGATTAACCGCATATGCCGCGCGCAGACGTGCGCGAAGCACGCCGCGATCGCGGTCGCGGACTCCGGTGCGGCCGAAATTCGACTCGTAACGCACGCGCAAGTCACCGTTCACGGTCAGCTTTGAGGGCACCGAAGCCGGCAATGGGCCCGGGGCGGACCCACCCGCCGGGTTGACGGGCGCAGCGGCACCCGGCGTGTATTGCGCCGTCTGGAAAAGCACTGGTGAACTCGAAGCGCGGGATGCCTGCTGCATCACGGGCGCCGCTGCCGCGGGCGCCGGGGTCTGAGCGTTGCCCGGCTGGGCAGCGGCAAGCTGCGCTTCAAGCTGTGCGATGCGTGCACCGGCGCGCGCTTGCTCCGCCTTCATCTCCGCGATCTGTTGATGCATCTCCGCAAGGCTTTCGGCAGACTGCGCCAGCGCCGGGGTCGCAACGAGGATAGCCACCGGCGCGGCGGCGGCGAGGAAAAAACGATTCATCCTGCATTCCCCAAGTGGCGTGGCGTTTGAGGTGAAGATCGCCTGTATCCGAGCGCTAGACAAGGATTTTCTGCCGCAAGCGGCACCTGCGGTCGCGCAGACTGCTGGATCTGGACGGATCAGACCGCGAAGCCGCTGTTTCCTTGCCCAGGGGCGGCGTTTTTCAGCGCAGCGGACAGATCTGTCCAGCCGCTTTCGTTCAGTTTGAGCGTGGATCGCGATCATGCGCATAGCGGTGGCGCTCGCAATCGGCGGATAGCGGCGAGGATGGCGCGTACCATCGTGCCGGTGACAGCGACCTCGGCCAGCTGGAAGGTGATGGTGCGGGCGTGACGGACCACACGTGCCCCGATCTTGATCAGCTTCAGTTGCAGGCTGGTCAACGACCAGTCGGCCATGGCCTCGGGCAGCTCGATGCAGCGCAAGAAGGTGGCCAGGTTGTACGCCAGGGCGTGCAGTTGCAGCCGCACCTCATTGTCGCGGAACTTCCGGCACGACAGCCGCGTCCAGCGAAAGGCGTATTTGCCCTCTTTGATGTGCTGCTCGGCGGTGCCGCGCTGGTTGTAGAACCGCACCACCCAGTCCGGCTCCATCGGCAGGTTGGTGACGATGAAGCCGACACGCGGGAACAGTTCGCCCGGATGCCATTCGATCTTGGCGATCACCCGGCGTTCCTTGTCCCAGGACGCCGCCTGATACTCGAATTCCTCGAAGAACCGCTTGACCTTGGTCAGTGACGGCCGCCCGACAGGGCGCGTTAGCCGATGCGCGATCTTGTCCTTGAGGACCGCGTTTGCGGGCAGCCGGATGGCGTAGAAGAACCGCGCTTCTTCCAATCGCTCATAGATCGCCGGGATCGCGTAGGCAGCATCGGCCCGGAAGAACCTGCCACCAAGGTCGCGCTCCGCGTAGCGCGCAATGACGGGGTCGAGAACATCACGCCAGCCATCGGCGCTGTGGACGTTGCCATGGCGCAGGGCGCAGCGTTCCAGCATCCCGAACTGGTTGAACAGAAAGTTGGGGTGATAGCAGCTACAGTCGAAATGGCCATTCCAGGCGGACCCTTCCTGGTCGCCATGGGTCGGGCTGACCGAGCTGTCCATGTCCAGAACGATGTACTTCAGCCCGTTACGGTCATGGAACCGGTCGATCCATTGCCCGTTCAGGTCGGCCAGCGCGGCACGGTTCCCGGCCAGAGCCAGCGTCTCGGTCTCGAACCGTCCCATCTGCGATGCCGAGGCCGCTTGTGCATCGACCGCTCTGCCGCCGACAACTTGGCGCATGACCGGATCGCAGGCGAGACGGTTGGCGTCGTTGACATCCTCGTATCCGGCCAGCCGCCCAAAGACTGATTGCCGGAACAGGCCGTCGAGCCGATGGACCGTGTTCTTGCCAGAGCGAGTATCGCGCAGCGCCGCTGACGCCAAATCGGACAACCCGAGCGCGTCATCAAGCTCGCGCATCACCAGAAGGCCGCCGTCGGAACTGAGCTGCGTGCCGCGAAATTCCAGCCGCACGCGAGGGTCGAAATCCACCCGATCTGCCCGTTGCAAGCCCGCACCCTCTGGGTGATCCATGAAACGCGCCCCTCGCAGCCTTCAACACCATGTTTTATATAGGAAATATAATGGTCAGGACAGCGAAATCAGCGCCTTACTTGGGAAATGTGGGCTAAGATAGCTTTCAGAAAATCCGCGCGCCAGCGGCGGCTGGAGGCTGAGTTTGCCTGAGAAACGCATTTGATCGCATATTCGCTGAGAATATCGACCTCTGCTTCGGGCCGGATCCCGTAATCCAGCCCACGAAGGTCCTGAACTAATGCCTCGAGTGGCTTTTCGTCGAGCCGGTGTCCTTCCTGTTGAAGCTCGTCGATAGCGACGAAGAGGCTGTAGAAATCAGCCTTCTGCCGAAAACGTGTGCCCTTGATACCGCCCTGCCATTCGGCAAATATCTTCGCAAGATCGGCGAGTACATTTCCAAAGCGCGCGACGATTGCTTTGCGACTCTCCAGCGCCCAGGTCGTGTGCGCAATGTAGAATTCATCGAGCCGATTCTTCTTGTCTTGAACGCCGTCGATGAGCGCCGCGAGAATTTCGGAGATATATTCGGCATCGGCGTAGCGCCTGCGATCTGTCGCCGTGAATACGCCTGCTTCCTCGAAGAACTCCGAAACCGACAATTCTTCAGCGACGTCTAGAAAATCTCCTGGAAAATCAGCACGGCGGAGCTCCTGTCGCGTGAGAGGAACTGTGTATTTGTTTACGCGCATGTACACGTCCCGGACCTCGCGATCGCTGGGATTGTCCGCCTCGTTGAAATCGATGCGGTAGCGGAGAAAATTATCGGTCTCGGTCTCATTGAAATCCGAGAAGCGCTTTCCGAGGAAGGGGCCGGAATACGGTGGCTCAAGAATGAATTGGTCGCGCAGGAAAGCAAGAATTGCTGAAATTCGCTGCTGACCGTCGATCACGACCCGATGAACGCTTCCACCCTTAATCGTCTTAGCCAGGAAAATCTTTGGCAGCGGAATGTCGCTCAAGATCGAATCGATCAACATGATCTTCGCGCTCTGCGCCCACACTTCTCGACGCTGAAAATCGGGCTGGAGTTCAAGCCGTCCGGCGTCACTCCAGTCACGCACATCAGCAATTGGGTGAGGACTAATGTTCCAGTGAACCATTTCTCAAATGCACCTGCGTTTTCATGCCCCCTTTCGAAGAGGCTAATTGCTACTGTTGTCGCTCGCGATAATTGCGTCCACCGCTGCGTCGATGTCATCGTCCGACAGGAAAGGTGCCTGCGCATACATGATCGCGGGCTCTCCACTAAGCCGCGCCGCAAGATGTCCGAGGCCCAGCAGCTGTTCTGCACCCTTTACACCAAGCGCGATCTCGGATGTGCCGACGCTGGCAACCTTCAGGATCAACCGGTTGCCGAGATTGTCGCGCAACTGCATCGGCATGACGTTGGCGTCGGGCCGCTGTGCAGCAAAGATGAGGTGCATGCCGGCGGCGCGCGCTTTGACACCTAGTCGTGAGACATTGGAGGTCACCGCAGACTTATAGTCCTCGGTCAGCATCCACTCTGCGAACTCGTCATGGACCAGGAACACATAAGGCAGCCGTTCGGACGGCCCGGCCTTGGTGTTGAACGACCGGATGTCGCGCGCGCCATGCGCGCGAAACAGCTCGTAACGCCGCTCCATCTCGGCAACGAGACCTTCCATCACCTCGACGGCTCGGGTCTGATCGACAATGACCCCGCCCTGGATGTGGGGCAGACGTTCGACGGCCGCATAATCGACGCCCATTTTCGGGTCGATCAGATAGATGTGGGCGAGCTGACTTGGGTTGGTTGCGGCGATGTCGAGCAACAGCGCCTGGATCAACACCGACTTGCCCGAACCCGTCGCGCCAGCGACGAGCGTGTGCGGCTCATGCTGCTGCCCGCCGGCAAATGGGCCACCGAGGTTGAGATAGAGGATCTCGCCATCGAGTTCCTTGAGCCCGAGGACGAACGACGTGTTCACCCCGGCCGCGTTGCGGTTGATCTCACGGCAGCCCCAAACATCCCAGAGCGACACCAGCTGGCGTTGTGGGCGGGCGACGCCAACAACGATTTCACCGGGCAGTGGCGAGACAGAGATCAGCCTCAGCCCATGGGTCGTCAGCAAAGCTGACTGGCGCGCTTCGATATCTTCGACACGAAGCCGGTCCGACCCCATGAAGCGGATTAAGGCTGCGTTGGGCGTCAGACGTGTTGCCGTGATCTTGGCCTGCAGGTTGTAGCCAAGGAGCGCCGAGCGCAGCTTCTGCGCGGTCGCCTCAAGCCAGGTTTGGGCCTCTGCTGACTCTTCATGCGCCGCCTTGGCACGTGAATGGATCAGCGCTTCGACCCCTGTGCTGGCGACCAGTATCGCTGGCTGAGACGCCTCGCACGTGGCAATCACTGGTGCTGCCGGCGTCGGCGGGGTCGCGGCAGGTTCCGCAGCGGTTACGAGAACGGTGACCGCCGGACCGGTTGCGAGTGGTTCACTCCCTGCACCGGCTAATTGCTGAGCACCCGTATCCGTCGGCGCATCGCCCGAAACCTCGGCATGCGCCGAGGTTCCATCAGCCGCGCCCCCGCGTCCGGGTTCCTTGGGTGCCTGCTCCTCGCTAGCGATGCCGCCCTCGGGGTCGCCGTCATCATCGTCTTCGTCATAGTCATGGACGATCTGCTTGCTCGCTGGCCCGCTGGCCTCGCTCACCTCGATGGTCTTGGTCCACTCGACCCGCGGCGCGGGGTCCTGGAAGTCGAGTGTGTCCCAACTATGGTTCTGCCCGAGCCCAGCGCGGATTGTGCCGAGCGGCGTGCCGGCTTCATAGGCTTTGAGCAACTGACGGAGGCCCTCGCGGGTGAAAGTCTCCTGCAGGCCTCCTTTGATGCCCGTTAGTAATTCCTGATCTCCGTGCGAGCTACCATCTCCGGCGGGGCCAGAGATGAAGATATGCGAATAGCCGCGCAGATCGATCGGCACCGCACCACGCCGGATGCCATCGCGAACTCGTTCGAGCAGATTGGGTTGGCCAAGCGCCGCCGTCCCGTCGAGCAGCAGGTCGGCTATACGCGACAGCCAAAGATCGCGGTCGAGACGACCAGGATCGCCAAACAAGGCGTCGTCGATCCGCGCCACCGTTTGCCGCAGCTGGCTACGTGACTTTCGACAAGCTTCGGCCGCGCCCGATTGGTCGACATATTTGGCTTCGGTAACGATCGCGCGAAGCTGCGGTTTGCCTGCGGAATCGGTCGAGAGGCTCAGGCCAAGAATATCGGCAATGCCCTCCTCTTTTTGGCCAAGCCATTCAGCATAGTCGTCGAGCAAGAACCATGCGACTGCCGCTGCGCCACCCATTTCTTCGGCGATCAGGGCGCGGCTCAATACGAGACCGATCAGCTCGCCGGCTGATACCCCGCGTTTGGCAGCGCGCAGGACGATGTCGCCGGAAATGGCGTTTGCATCTTCAATCATGCGCTTCGCAAGCACTGCCAGCTTGGCATCGTCGAGTCCGAGCGAAAGCTCTGTCAGACGGCGCAGCACCAAGACATGCAAGATACGCAGTTCAGATGTCGAAGATACGACCATATTCCGGCCATGCGTCCGCTGACGTCGGTAACGGATAACGTTGATGCCTTGTGCGGCGAGCTGACGTTTATCGAGTAAATCGTCGTAGGTCGCGACCCATTCGGCGAGCCCATGCACTTCCTCGAACATCGCCTTGAGGCCGCCGTCTTGGAACGAGATCTGACGTGCGGGCAGATAATGCTCGTTGGGCGCATGGGACTGGCGCCGGACGATATTTGCTACGGCGTCGACATAGGCCCAGCCTGCATCGGGCTGGCGTGGACAAGTGAGATAGCTTGTGGCCTTGAGCTCGTCCTCCGAGGTGACGCGGCGGTAGGACCATCGCGCCGGAACATGCTCGAGCAAACTTGGATTATCGCTAATCGCCGGCACCGGAAACCATTGCTCGCGCGCCTGGCGTGACACGACATCGTGCAAGAAAGCGACATCGATCTCGCGAGTTCCACTGCTGCCTGTCGTTCCCTTGTCCAGCATAACGCCGATGCGCAGCTTTGACATGAAGTTGCGTGAGGTCTCACTCACCACCACCGCATCGGGATCGCCTTCTGAGCGCTCGAGCAGCTCAGTGTAAACGCGTGAGAGACGCGAGCGATCGCGGTGACGCACTAGAACATTGCAATGCATCTCGTCCTGATCCTGGACAGAGCCCAGCGCATTGACGGTGGCGAGAGGCAGTCCTGCCGCATCACAGTTGAACAGCATGATACTGAGGTTCGAGCGCTCGTGTGGCTGCAAATCGAGATATCGTTCCAGCAAGCTGCGGATCTGCCTCGCGGCTTCGGCCGGATCGACATCGGTGGTGGCTTCGGATGGGTCGCGCACTGGACGCTCGACCAAGCTATAGTCGTTCACAGTGCTAGTTTCAGCCAACAAGATCGCTTCGCCAGCGTCATAGCCGACCGCGATCTCAGGGAAGAGCGGATGGGCGAGCTCGTCGCGCAGGTCGGCGAAAAACAAGCGGGGATCGCCGAAGTTCACATCAACATCGGAGAGGAGATAGTCTGCAAGGCCTGCAACCGACCGCATCTTCGACGCACTCGCAGCAAGCCGGAGCGGGTGCCACGGCGCAACAATCGCCGACGGTCCTCCACCTAGTACGCGGACGGTGCCGATGCTTAGAAGCGGCTCCCACAAGTCACGGCGATTGAGGTCGCCAACAGCATGCACGAGTAACGCGCCAAGCAATGCACCATAAGCGTCAGCCTGTGCAATCAACGTGCCCGAGGCATAGCCGGAGCTTTGCAGTGCGGTGAGCGCCTCACCATAGAGTTTCGCAAAATGCGTCCAAGCGGCCTCGATCGCCGTGAAGCCGGCGACATCGATTCGCCCGGCATCCTTTGCCGCCTTCAGCGCTTTGGGGAAAAGCTTTGCGATATCATCGCCGGCGTTAGTGCGCGGGACCAAGGTGCCCGAATCCTGGCCGAAGGCAGGCTGCAAGGTGCCGACATCGGATAGCGACACGGCCTGCAGCGCGCCTTTCCGACTGACCGGTAGACGCGCAACATGGCTGCGTACGAAGGGGCGCTTAAGCAATCGCCCGATGTCCTTCGGTAGTTCGAGCCCGATCACGCCTGGCTGGCCCGACCACACGAGCTGTACGGTCGCGCGTTCACTACCGACGGACAAGGCGATGTCGAATTTAATCTGGATCGCGCCCCGCGCGGTAGACTCGTTTCGGCGATATTTCTTCTGACGCGCCTTGGCGCGGTCAAGCAACTCTTCATAGGCGAAGAGGTACGGTACATCCCACTCGACTGCGGGGCCGATCAAATCCTTGAGGCCGCGATAGCGTAGGCCGAAGGACAGCCCGACATCGGCGTTGAGATCGAGGAACTGGTTGCGTGTGCGCCGCGAAGACTTGATCACAAGCTTTCGCGATCCGCCAACAAGATTAACCTGTCCGAACAGGCGTTCGATAGCGCGTAGCAGACCTTCAAGGAAATCCGTACATTCAATCGGGCGGCCGAAGATGAACCGTTCCCATTTGACGCGCAGCGCCTTGTCTTGTCCGAGGTCGTCGCGATGGGCCTCGAAGAAGTCGCGGTCGTCGTCGCGAGTTTCCTTGAGAGAGCGAGTCTTGAGGGTCGCGAGATAGTCTTGGTCGGCCGCGCTCAACCTGTCAGGCAGCGTGAAATCGAAGAAATTTATCGTTTCCTGAGCGAATGACGTCTTCTTGAGCTTGATGCCCGAGAAGAGTTGGAGAACGCTCTGCCCTTCCCATTCAAAGCTCGCCAGCGCTTCGGCCTCAGGCCCCCAACCGGGCGCAGTATCGATAAAGGCATGGATCGTTGGATGGACTTCGGCCGGGATGTCCTCACGCACCTCGTCGAACTGGCTGCGAAGTTCCTCGCTCTCGATTATCTGCCGATTGGGGCGCTGTTTGACCAGCAGCGGTTTGCGGTCGGAGACGAGCTTCTCAAACAGCTTTTTCCAGCGCCGGGGCTGCTCGCGATCCTTGTCGCCGAGCCCCATAAAATAGCCGCTGTCGCGCGGCAAACGCAGTGCCGGCAGTGCCCACCCCAAGGCTGCTGCAACTGGAACCGCCTCTGTATCGATTCGCTCTCGCGTCATCGCGACATAGGTGCCAATTTGATGCAGCGTCCAATCATCAGCGCTGTTCAAACCCTTTAGCGCTGCCTTCCATCCTTCGATCTGGCCTTCACTCAAGCCCAAACCAGCTGCAGCGGCATCGACCCAAGGACCGGACTCCTCGGTGAGCTGCTTTGCCCCAATCAATGTCACGTCACCAAGCGATGCGCCCTGATCGTCGTCGGTGTTCGCCAGAAGCATTGCGGGCTGGTTACAAGCCGAGTTGCGGACCCGCACGGTACGTTCGTCGGTGATGACCGTCTCGGGCAACCCAAATGGTCCAACAAGATCGCGTGGAAGGGCAATCATCAGCTTACTCGCGGTCGCCGGGTCGGCGAGCAACGCGCGTGTGATCGCAGCAACTTGTTCACCGGTCAGCCGGTCGAGCAAATAGCGCGCCAGTTCATCGTCAGGCGTTAAAGCCTCGAGGCGAAAGCGGATGGAGGTCGCGCCAGCGGCACCAATCAGGTCTGACGGGGTCACGCGGCTACGTCTCGCTGGAAGGGGTTCTCTACATAGGCGCAACTATCCGAGAGCCGTTTCAGGAGACCGAGGCTGGCGAGCCGCTCTTCCAAGCGATGGGCGTTGTCTGAAAAATCCTCTTGGTCGGCAGTACCAGAATCAATGAATTGGCGCGCCTGCGCGTCGCCGATTACAAAGCCGTAGCGCTCGTTAATGCGCACTAGAAAATCCTTGAATTCGAGGCGTTCACTTACACAGGCGATGACCAAAGTCTTGAGCAACCGGTCGGTCGGGGCATAGCGAACCCGGCGGCTCGAGCGCCGTGAAGATAATCCGATAGCGCGGGCCCACGTCATATGGATCTTGCCAACATGTTGTTTGTGGCGAACGGTTGCGCGCCCGACGAGTTCATCGACAAAGGCCTGCGGATCAGCAGAGAGTTGGTCGTCATCGCCATCGGGCCACCCAAATTCTCGCTTCAATATGTCGATGGTATTGAGCGTAGGGTCATCCGACGCCAGCGCTTCGGTCCAGGCATCGGTCTCGATAACTCGCCGCACGAAGCGCTCGATGGCTTGCTGAGGCAGCATGTTGTTATGCTGATAGCTATCGGCCGAGAGATCGCGCACCACCGATTTGCGCGGCGAAACGATCTCACACACTAGGCTGATTGGCGGCCGATCGAGCAATTCGCGGGCGCGGTCGAGCTGGTACAATAGGAGGTTCAGGCCGGTCATTGTGACCAGATGCGGTATCGCGTCGTGCGCCGGGATCGGAAGCCTCAGGATCGCCAGCCAGTCAGCGGCTAGCCGGTCGAAGATCGGATGGCTCGAGCAGGGCAGGTAAGCGCCGGCGCGTTCTTGCTTCGCAAGCTGCCGCTCACCCTGCAGCGCATGCGCCATGCTGTCGTAGGGTGCAGGGCTTTCGAGAAAGCGACTGACCAGCAAACCACGCAGGGCGTCGGCATGCTGGCTCCGGCTCAGCATCAAATAAAGCAGTTCGCCGGATCGCGCAAAAAAGCGCCGATCGTTCGAGACGCTACCGCTCGGCTTGACGTTCACATCCTCGTACAACGCGTGCGGGCCGAACGGAAAAACAAACTTCGAACTCCAGCGCTTGTTGCTCGTCCCTTCTATCGCCGAGCCTTGAAGAAAGCTCAGTACGGAGGCAAAATCGTCGAAACTCTCGAACCGGTCGCGCAGATATGCGAAGTCCGGCCTCTCGATACCGCCAGCACTTTCGGCCATTCTTTCGAGCCACATCGCCCAAGCTGCCTCGTCCGATCGAGCCTCGGCGCGAACAGTCATGATGTGCGGGTTGTTGAAGACGAGATTGCGAAGTCGCAGTTGCAGCTGCGGTTTGTATGAAAGGCTGTTGAGGCGGTCCTCCTTGAGCGCCCGGCCCTCGCGATGTTCAGCGAGCAAAACCGTCATAAATTCGAGGAAAATCAGCCAGGGTGCCTGCTCATCGTGCAAGCGGTGACCCCAAATAGCTTCATCGATCCAGAATGCCGGGCCGGAGCGGTCCTCGAACTCGGTCGGACGAGCCAAAATTTCCATTGTCATACCCGTACGATCACCCGGCGCGGCTGGGCGCGTCCATTGGAATTGAGTTCAATAAAGCGCAGGACCAGCTCGCCGTCAGGCGATTCCTCATCGCCGTCGAGCTTGCGGCGGTTTTCGGTCTCACGCAGAAGGCGCGCCTTGAAAGCCAGCAAATCCTCATGGCATTCGAGCGAGAAACTGCTCGGAAGTGCGCCTTCGGCAACACGACCTAAAAATTCGAAGCGTGTCGGAGACAAGGGCAGAAACACTGGGGCGATCTCGCTGCCTCTTACGAGTTTAACCAAAACGCCGAAGCCATCGGCTTGATCGGCCACAATGCTGACTTCTTCTCCGCCCGAGCGCGGGACCGAAATAAGTTCGTCAAGAAGCGGGCTGCGCTTCGACTGCGAGTAGCTGCCCGAAGTCGCCAGCACGAGCTCGTCTTGGTTTTGCACGAGCATACCGGTAAAAATGCGATTGAGACCGCGCACTACCATATTGAGCGCTTCCCGTGGCACCGCCTGCCGCGCCGCAATGTTCTCGGCGACCGCAAGATAGAGGCCGGCGTAGCGGAAGACGGTTAGGTCCCAGAGATCATAGTCGGCCGCTTTGGCATCTGGCAAAGTGAAGAATAAACGCTGTCGCTGCGCTCGAAGCACCCCTAGAAAGCCCGACCTGTCGCCATCATCGGCACCTTCGAGGTAGCTGCGCTGTGCTGTCGCATAAGCAGGCGTAGCGCCGTAGACCGGATCGTTGAGCACCAGCGCGGCGTAGTCGGCAGCGTAGGCAGGGTCATCGGCCCCATAGACAAGGAGATTGTCGACACGGTTGCTCGTCTCGGCACCGATGCCAAAGGCGTTAAGCTTGCGGAACAGCTCAGTCTTCTCAGCCTTGCTGGGTTTCAAGTTCTCACCAAAGACATTGCGGTAAATGCTAGCAAGATCGGACTTACCGGACGCCTGTATCGTCGTAACATCGTTGCAGCTCATCAAGCCATCGCGTGCGTCGGGATGTCCGAGGATCGCATTGGCGACCAGCGCAAGCAATTGCCGCACGGGGAAATGGCTACCATTGCGCTCGCTCAGTTCGATCAATTCCGTCAGTCTACGCTTGAATGGATCGTCCTGATCGTCACCGATCAGCCGACGGCGGTTTTCGAAGATCGGGCATGACCCGTCGCCGTTGGCGTTGCAGCTATCGCAACCTACCCAATCCTCATGCCCGGTTACCTCATTGATAATTGCCATTGCCATATCGGCGGCCGGCGATCTGCTGAGATCGGTCAGATCGAGTGCTATGCCCTCATCGGCGCTGACGTTGGTCACTAGCAGGTCTTCGACCACCTTGCCGACCCGCGTCACCTCGGGTGTGGATGGTGCGGATTTGAGTTTCTCGAGCAACTGCCCGTGGTTGGCTGCGAACAGGTAGAAAGTCTGAGACGCCGGATTCGCGACGTCGCGTGCAAACTCGACGATCAGTTCATCGCTTTCATCGTCGCGAAGCTCGCTCAAATCCTTGACGATTACGAGCGTTCGTTCCCCTATTGCCAGACGTTGAATCTTGTCGCCTTGGTTCCAGGAAGTAATATCTCCGCCGAGTTCGGTCCACACCTCCCGGCAATGATATGTTTTCCCATCGCCGGCGGTGCCTGTGATAATGTGGGATACGGGCGTATCGCCCTTGAACATCTCAACGAGTTCTTCACGGAGGGGCGCCGGCAACGTAATCGGACGGATCTTGTGGCGTCGCAAAGCCCGCTGGATCGACTCGTCGTACATATTGTCGTTGGTCGGTATCGGTCCGTAGTTCCGAAGGAAACGTACCCATGCCGCAGTTTTTGGATTCGCCGACAAGCTATGTCCCCAAAGTTTTCGAAATGACCCGCATGTTATGCATCGCCAGTCGCTCCCACACGCAGACCATAACGCCATATAGCCATCAATAGACTGCAAAATCTTGCGGAAATGATTGATAAAGCAAAATTTGGCTGCCCTGCTCACCAATCTTGGGTACCAATGAGCTTCCCTCCTTTGGGTGTAGTGGGTTGCGCCAGCCTATCGCAATGGCAGCAGCAGCGCGATCACAAAAGAACTCGACAGAAAAGCCAAAGCCGCTCCCTCTGCCAGAAATAGTCAGCCGACAGGGGTTTGTTACTGCCCTTGGACAAGGTGGCAAGCGACCGGTTGCCGTGCAAAAAATGCATTATCTCGAAGGCCCACGCATCCTTGGTAGCTAGTGATACAGTCTTGACATACGGCCAACCGCAAGGTGACTGATAACAGGGTCGAAACGAGCATTGAATGGCAAACTATGTTAGCGTCCGCGCTCGTGGTGTAATTTCCGGTGTAGGCGATGGTGTATTCCGGGGTGGGGCATGCCCCACCCCGGAATGCGGCGTCGCTGGTGGCCACCGGGTTCATCGTTATGGTGGAGTTTGCACACTTCAACCGTGACGAAGAGGAGTTCCCGATGACCGAGGACAGATTACTGATCGAAGAGCTTGCTGCGAAGGGCGGCCAACCGGATTTTTTGCGCACCATCGCCGAGAACGTGCTGCAGCTGATCATGGAGGCCGACGTTGATGGCCTGATCGGCGCGGGTCGCCACGAACGCAGCAGCGAGCGCGCGACCTGGCGCAACGGCTATCGCGACCGTTCGCTGGATACCCGGGTAGGCACGCTGAACCTGAAAATCCCCAAGCTGCGTGCTGGGTCCTACTTTCCGGGCTTCCTTGAGCCCCGCAAGATGGTCGAGAAAGCGCTGGTTGCGGTGATCCAGGAAGCGTGGATCGGCGGGGTCAGCACCCGGCGGGTCGATGAACTCGTCCAGGCCATGGGCATGACCGGCATCTCCAAGTCCACCGTCTCCAAGCTTTGCAAGGACATTGACGAGCGCGTCCATGCCTTTCTGAAACGCCCGCTCACCGGCGAATGGCCGTATCTCTGGCTCGATGCCACCTATCTCAAGGTACGCGAAGGCGGGCGGATCATCAGCGTTGCCGCAATAATCGCCATGGCCGTCAACACCGAGGGCCGGCGCGAGATCGTCGGCCTGCATATCGGCCCCTCGGAAGCGGAGGTCTTCTGGTCCGACTTCCTGAAGGACCTTGTTCGGCGCGGTCTTACCGGCGTGAAGCTGGTCATCTCCGATGCTCACGAGGGCCTCAAGGGCGCGATCACCCGCGTCATGGGCGCCACCTGGCAGCGCTGCCGGGTGCACTTCATGCGCAATGCCCTGTCCTATGTGCCCAAGGGCCAGAACACTGTCGTCGCCGCCGCGATCCGCCAGGTCTTCCTGCAGCCCGATCAGAAAAGCGCAACGCAGGTCTGGCGACAGGTCGCCGACCAGTTGCGCACCCGTTGGCCCAAGCTCGGCGCCTGCATGGACGAGGCCGAAACCGACGTGCTCGCCTACACCGGCTTTCCCACCCAGCACCGCACGAAGTTACACTCAACCAATCCGCTCGAGCGGCTCAACAAGGAGGTCAAGCGCCGCGCCGACGTCGTCGGAATCTTCCCGAACGAAGACAGCATCATCCGCCTCGTCGGGGCTGTGCTGATGGAGCAGAACGACGAGTGGCAGCTCCAGCACCGATACATGCAGATCGAAGGCATGGCCGAACTCAACCAACCCATGATCGAGGAGGAAAATCAGCCCCTACACATCACCGCCAAAGCCGCCTGACGATGGCCCACGGCCACAGCCGAAATTACACCACCTTGACGGACGCGACCCAAACTATGACGACGCCCTGAAAGTAATGGACGCGGTCGCAAAGTACCGTGAGGACGAGAGTTTGCCCGACGACCCGCACGAAATCGACCGCCTCTGCGAGCGGTTGTTCTCGGACGATGGGTTTGACGAAGTCGCCATCGCATGGAAACGTATTTCGAAATACGAGCGTGAGGTACACGGAGGTGATTGGCCAAAGGCCGATTGATGAGAATTGCTGTCATGCTACTATTACCGCATGGCGAAACGGATTGAGCTCTACCAGGAAGCTGCCAAGCGCATGGCGATCAGCCCTGACGCGTGCATGGAGCAAATTCGGCGCTGCAGCATCAGTTCCAAGTTCGGATATGAGGGCACTGACCCAGCCTCGCTTGCCGCGATCGTGGGAATGGACGCAGACTGGGGTGCCGCCGCATTTGCGGAACTGCGGAGCACCGGTTTCATCATAACGGACTGGGCCCGTTTCAAATGGTACCAGCCCAGCGGCAAGGAACTCGATGATAAGATAGCCGAGCTAGCGGCAATCGAAGCCGCGGCAATCATCAGACTGTCGTCCATGGACTGCGCGTCGGCACTACCTGCTATCCGCGCCTTGGTTGAGAACTTCCTCGAAGAAGCGGATGGCGGGGACAAGATTGCGACGAGCCTTGCTCATAACAGGATGATGCTGGCGGTTGTCAGCGCCACCGGCGAGCTTCGTCTCATGGAAGATTATGTCAAACATGCCAGTGTGGCGGTCGCCTATGCAGTTGCGGCTCGACTTGAGGCTGCCGACCTCGAGGGCATGAAACGTTCAGCTAATGTCATTGTGGACCTCATCGGGACGACCGAACCGCGGGACTGCGCAGCCGAAGCGGTCGCCATGCGGCTCCACCCCAGAGAGCCCGTGAACGCGTAGGACGCCTCACTCAGCAAAGGGGCAGCGTTACCTGACCGACCTCTTCCAGAGGCTCTATAATCGGCGTGAATGTGCGGGAACTGCCTGCATAGGTTGGATAGCCCGCGATGTTGTCCTCGATAGTCTGGAATCCATCCTGGCGGTCGTTGACCGGATAGATGCCCTCGCTCATCTTTTCGATCAGCATCTGGAGCGAAGGGGCGATGCCATCAAAGAAAAGCCGGCTAGCCGCGCGAACGCCTGCAAGGTCGCCTGTCCTGGCTGCATCAAGAAACCGGTCGCTAGCCTCCACCAGAAATCCTGTGCGGACAGAATAAGAGTCTGCCATCCAAAGGAGGCGGAAAAACGCCTGGGGGATGAACTGCGAGACAAGGTTGGCAAGGGTGCTTTCCTTGCCACCTAGGACGATATGCGTGAGCCCCATTGCACCGAGAAAAAATTCCTCGTGTTTCACAGAGACGTTCCGAATGCGTTCGTCGATGAATGCCGCGAGTGGGCCCAGAGTTCCGCCCCCGGACTGCGCCAACCGGACTGCCCCAATCTCGACGATTGCGCCCAACGAAAGGCGCCATTCCTCAACTTGGCTCTGCGAGAATGTTGAGATGACATAGGACGTGCCCGAGCGGGTAAGATAGCCGCCGACCTTCAAGGCGACCAGCAACCTGCGCGCCATATTGATATGAAGCCCGTAGTACGCAGCCATGTCCTGGGCAGAGTACGGCGCTCCAGCCTTGAGCTCGCCAAATAGAATGCGCTCTCGAAGATCGAGATATGTCGCGTCAGTCTTCGATAACATGCTCTCAACGGCTCGCTTGAATTCAGCGTAACCGCTCCCCTTCTGGTATGATTCTGGCACCCCACGCAATCGCTGATACAAATCGAATCGGCAATCGACTCCTAACCCCTCGCAGCGTTGAACCTATGATTGTCTTTTTGGCGTAAAAACGCTACGGAAAGGCTAGGAGAACGCCGATGGACGATTTCAACAACAGATCGAACATGGATCCGATTACCTATGCTGTGATGACCGGCGATACCTCGCGAGGCGCATCGATGAGTGACCTTGGACGAACCTATGGCAGTCTTGAGGACGACACAAAGGATCTGACCTACGGCGGAACCAACACAGGTGCTGGCTCACTCCTTGCCCTCGTGCTGTCGATTGCCTTCCTCGTAGTCGCTATTCTCAGCTGGTAGCCGATTGGGATGATCGAGCGCTCAGACAATCAACGCTGATCTTTGTCATAGAAGCGTTGATTGAAGCGATCGTCGGCACCGCCCTCACCTTTTCGATCCTGCTGAAAATCCTGACGGCGCTGGCCGGATCGCGTGACATTGGTCTCATAACGCTGTCCGAGAGACTGACCGCCTTCCTCAATTCGATTGCCGATCGCGCTGTCTGACGACCCCTCGACAAGATTGCGCGGCGATACGGCTGAACGACGGGGACCCTGTCCGCGTAAGTCTGTCTCCGTAAATGCGCCCGGGCCCGAGACATTGCCAACAAGCGAACCGGGCTGCGGGATCAGATCATTGAATGGCGCCACGCGCTGATCATAATAGTCGGCGATGATAGCCCGCGCGACCACTTCAGCAGTCGCCTGCTCTTGGGGGCTAAGATCTGTGCGTGCCAGACTCGGTGCCGTCAGCCCCAGTTCAGCGGCCTTTTCCTGATACCGGCTTGCGATAATCTGGCTGAGGTCAAAGGAGAGATTGGACCCATACCCATCCCTGCTCGAGGTATTGCTGCTGAGGGATTTCGAGACCTCGTCGATCGCCGCAATGCGCTTATCAATCCGCCGAACGTCCTCAAGAGCCTGTTCCCGGGAAAAGGCCGCCTCAGAGTACCCCTCGCTCCGGCTGAAGCTGCCGCTCTGCGAATAGCTGCCGCTGTCCTGCGTTGCGTTGGATCCATTCGAACGATTGTCAGATGTCGATGAGTCGAAGCCCTGGCTCTGATTGGCTTCAGTTCCTCGGGTGACCGTATCTAGCCGCGCACGAGCGCCAGTAATGCCAGCTTGAACACTACCACCAAGCGCACCATTGGCCCCACTGCCGCCTTCACCATTCGCAGCGCGCTTCCCGCCGCGCCCCGCTGAACCACCAACGCTCAGCGAGCCACCCTTGGTTGTTTCGAGCCGATCCGTATTGCTTTGCTGGGCACCCTGCGAGGAACTCACACGATCGCTCTCCGAGACGGTGTCGCGTGCATCAAGCGACTGGTTGTCAAACCGCTGCAGGTTCTCGCCCGACCGGAACCCTGCAGAACTCTCGGAACCGCTGGAATTGCGGGTGCCGGTCGTTTGCCGGCTCGAAGTTCGATCAGCCAACGATAGCGCGCGGGAACGCTCTTCGCTCAGCGTATTGCGTGCGGTTTCCAGTTCGGACAGCGTCTGCTGGCGCTCAGCATTCGCGAATTGGCTGACAGAGGATGCAAACGCGAGGCGGCTCATCGCAGGTGAGGTATCGTAAATCGTCGCACCATCTGATGTTGTTCGGGTTATCGCGGCATTCGCACCTACGCTCGAAATGATCGGCGCGCCCCCGGAGAAAGACGGTGCCGTGTTCCACTGATCAGACTGCCGGTTGGAGCTCGAGAGGTTCATATAGCTCTCGTTGCCGTAGGCATAATTCCCGGTCGTGCGTTCCACTGCTGCGGCCTCGGCAGCTGACTGGGCAGGCGCCAGCATCGAGGTTGCCTGTGACGAGACCGCCATCGCGCCTTTGGCCATGCCCGCAGCCAGGAACGGGATCGACATCATCAGGAAGCCAGCAATCGTTGCCGTATCCGTGTTGACGGCATCGATGCCTGCCATCCCGGCCATCGTCACCCCGCCAGGCGAGGTCGCGTTCATCGCATCAGCCGTCCGGTCCATGATGAACATGTGCAGGACCACGTAGAGCGGTCCCCAGGCGGCCAGGTAGAAGAAGCCGGTAAAGTACCCCTTCAACGCAGGCGTGCCGCTGCGCGGGATGAGGAAGAGCGGGAAGATCACCGGGAACATCGCATAAAAGACGACCGTCAGGACGATGTTGAGGAGCGGGACCCAGGTCATCGCCTGCTCCGCTATCGACGTATAGGTGTTGCGCGCCTGCTCCTCGGCACGCAGGACCGCGAAGGTGTCACCATCGGCCGCGCCGAGGTTGGCGCGTGCCTGAAGGAAGGCGTTGACGAGCGAACGCTGTTGAAAAATCTGCTGCGCGGACTGCGAACTGCCATGGAAATGGTTGGCGACAATCGGAAGGTCCGCAATCAGCTTCGAGCGCGCGAGCGCAGGGGTTAACCCAGGGAAAATCTTGCGACCTTCTTCCTCAAGTGCCGTGTCGGAATAGGTCGTAACGCCGGTGGCGATCGCCGTATAACCGGCCTGACAAGTGACGATGGTAGGAGGGCCGCTTTCAGGGATGAACTTCATCCCTCGCGCGGGCGAGCCCGGTCCCATCTCCGTCAGAATGTCGTTTGAGTTCGCGATTGTGTCGAAGGATTTGAAGCCGAGCAGGATATCGTAGAAGAGGCACTGCTTCATGTACTCTTCAAGATTGGCGCTGATGCGGGGATCGCGGATACGGAAGTCCTGGGTGCGGTCCCAAAGACGCGCGCCGTAGATCATGCCATTGCTCGACATTTGCAGCGAGCCCGGCATCACGAAAACCGTCTCAGCCGTGCGCGTGAGCCAATCACCAGCAGTCGAACTGACCGAGGCTATCATTGCCAGCCCCAGAGGGACGTTTGCGACCGTAGCGGGTGCCAGGGATGGATTGAGGCGGTCGGTAACCCTCACCGTCATCGTGGGTACGATGAGGGCGCCATACATCAGCGTCGCCCCCAGAAACCAGTTGAACCAGGCACGCCAGTTGAGGCTGAACGCCACCACTAGCAGCGTGTAGATCAAGCCCATGACCATCACGACGCGCAGCAGCGAACGAAAGCCCCCACCCCCTGTCCAAGCGGATACCGCATTGAAGACATTGACGATGTATTCGCCCCCGCCGATCGTGAAGATCTCCATCATGGCACGCGGTCCCTACTGGATGCCCTGGCGCGAAAGCGACGTGCTGAATGACAGCGCGGCCGACATCTGCGGCGACAGATTGTTCCTGAGCGTGCCCTCAAGAAACACCGCGCGCTGAACCACATGCTGGGTCCGGTCGAGGCGCAGCTTCATGCCTTGCGAGTATGTGTCGAGGACCTGTCGGACCGAATTGATCTGATCGCGCCACTGCGAAAGAGCTTCCTCATTGGCGTTCTGGAAGGTCCCAACCCCGCGCGAGGCATAGCCATAATACTGCTGCGCAAGCGCATCGAGGAGATCCATAGCCACGATTTCGGCGAGGTCATTCATGTCGTTGCTGGTCATGCCGCCGAGGGTTGCGGCAGCGTTGACCGTCATGATCTTGTAGAGCGGTATCGTGGTCGCCCCGAGCAAGCCAATCTCGTCACTGGTGAGCGCGGCATTGCTGCGAACCTTCGCGTTCATGCTCTCGATCATCGCCCGGACCCTGGGTTTCAACGCCTGCGATGCCGAAATCGACATGGCCTGAGTGGTCGGGTTGAGGCACTTGTCGTTGGTGTCGCAATTCAGCATCGTGACCGAGCTGGTGCCGTCCAGAAGCGCGGTCAAAAGGGCGCGGTCGCCCTGCCCCACGAACTGGAACCCACGTTTGCCACTGGCATCGCCATCCTGGTAGAAGATCACCGTTCCGACGAAGGTCATGAGGTACTCACGAAACTCGGTCGAGAAACTGGGGTAGCTTTGCTTGAGCATCTCCCAGGTGAAGTTGTAACTCTGTGCGGGAATGTCGGGATCGCTGTTGGCCGCGATCGTCGAGGCACGCTGCCCACCTGTCCCGCATTCATGGCGGCTCTTGGCCCAATCGGAGAACAGCCCCTGGCTGTTGCCGACCGACTTGCAAATCTCCGAGGACATCCGATCGGACTTGCCCCAAAGGCCGCCGACGAGGTTCTGCGCCACTTCGCAGCTGTTCATGTTGAACTGGTTCATCTGCTGAACCTTCTGTGCCATCTCCTCGATGGTCGAGGCGATCTGCGGGCTGATCGACTTGATTGCGAGCTGGAAGGCAAAGCCGAGCGCGTTGTTGGCAGTCGCCTTGAGCATCGCCACGATCTCATCGGTGTTGATGAAGGAGAAGCTGCCAGAAAAGACGTCGATACCACCGCATCCGGCCTTGACCCCGGGCAGCTGGAGATTGACCGGGTTCACGTTCTTTTGCGGAAAGCGGGTCCAGATGTTGCCGCCCGAGTAATAGCCTGCCGACTGGCCCTGATAGGCGACAGGGCCGGTGGCATTGGCAGCGGCACCCATGTCGTCGAAGAAGCTATTGAGCTCCGAGCCGACATTGGCACTGACCGGGGCTGCAGCGAAACTCGCTGCAGCAAGCACGGCAAGGGCCGTCCCCGACGAGCGGAAGAGGCGGGCGGCAAAGCCGCGCTTGGTCTGGCGTGCCATCAGTAGTCACTCCCGGGCTCAATCTGGGTGAGGTAGAAAATGCGCTGCATCACATCGTCGGCCGCCATCACGCCGTAACCGATGGGAATCGGCTTGCGTGTCTGGGTGTCGAAAAGGACCAGGGCTGGAACAGCGCCGCCCTGAAGGCCCATGCGCTGGTATTGGCCGCTATCGACGACATAATTGGGGAACGCTTCGTTGGGCCCGCCATCCATCGAGACCGCGAGCACCTCTAGCCCGTATGTGTCGGACAGTGCCCGCATTACCGGCGAAAAGGTTCGGCAAGCCGAGCAGGACGAGGAGTAGAAATAGAAGACCCCGTAGCGCTCGGTGAGCGCCGCCATCGAGCCTTCACGCTGGGCTTTGCGATCTTCTGCCCAAGTCTGCTTTGCGAGAGTCGAAACAGGCCGTTCGAGCGTATAGTCGAGATCGGGGTTCTGCCAGATCGAGCGACCCCACACATCCGCGAATGTCGAAGCGCGGTCGAGCTGCTCGCGCTGGAACCGGATATAGCTGACGATGTTTTCTGACGTTGGCTCAAGAATGGCCCGTGCTTTGAGCTCATCGAGCTTCGCCGTAATCTGAGCCATGCGCTCGGTCGCAGGAATGGCTGGCGATGCGGGCCTTGCCTGCTCGCGTGCCTTGCGCTTTGCCTCCTCGGAGTTGCAGTAAAACCAGCTCCCAAGCTTGCGCTCGTCGCAGTAGAACGCATCGCGATTGGCATCTGCCGGTGGCTGGGCGAGCAAGGGAACAGCCGCCGCCCCGAGGGCTGCCGCAAGGCTCAGGAGCGCTAATCTCGTCATGGGCATTTTCCTTTTTCAAGGTCGAGCATCTGCAAGAGGAAAGCAGTCTTGAAATGACCGCGGCCCCGGTCGATCATCCGGATCATTCCCCCCGACAGGGTGGTGGTCGCCTCCACACCTGCTGGCGTGAGGCAAAAGTCGAAATCACCATCACTCATCCGAGTGATGGTGCCGCGATCAAGAAGACGCTTGATCGATGCTGCGAGCTCACCGACCGTCGCAGGCCGCAAGAACCAGTCTTTGATGAGTGCGAACATCTCGGTCTCGCTGCGCGCCAGATCACGACCGATGGCGACGCTGACCGCGAGATCGAGCACCTGCGCGGGCGGAAACGGCTCGCTATGCGGGAAGGCTAGAATATCAGCACTGCTCATGGGTCAGGTCCCACCGTTGGTGTTGTAGTAGTTCTGAATTTTCTGCTGGATCTGGATCGACATATCGATCTCGTCAGGCAGCTTTGCCGCATCAACGAACTCGGCATAAACTTCCCGGAAATCCATGCGGCTCAAATCAAGCTGCTGGAACTGGGCGATCAGAAAGCCTTCGCAGTCAGGGCGCTGCGGCGTCCCCCACCGCATCCCAAGCTGCGCCTTGCCCTGCTCATTCAGAATCCGGACGAGCTTACTGCCGTAGCAGCAGTATGACTGCTTGCGGGTCACGCAAACGCCGAGCACGCGGGCTGAGCAATAGGTCCCGATAAAGCGGCACAGACCTGCATCATCCCGCTTGTCGACCTCACGGTCCTCGCGGTCGCACAGGAACGGCGTGAGAAGCGGCACGCCCTTGCCGCTGCAGCAGTTCGAAAGGCCAAAGACCTTGCGGGTGCAGCGCAAATGCTCGCCGCTGAAGATCTTCAGCCGGTCGGGATCAAACCCGTCCCGCAGCTCGCCCATGACGTTCATGGCGACCATCGCGTCCTTGAACTCGGTCGATGCCTCGCGCTCGACCTGAGTGCATTCCCCATTGATGCAATAGAGATCCCCTGCACAGACATAGGCGGGCGGCGGCGGCGATCCCGCGCCGGGAATGGCGCACTGATACCAGCGATCATGGACGTTGCAGGTCACACCATCTGCGTCAAAGCTCAGGCACTCGTCATGGCTGAACCTGCAATCGCCACGCGCCTCAAGGGCACCACAGTCATTGGCAGGAGCCACCCCTTCACACTGATAGGTACGCTGCCACTCCCAACAGCTGCGCGTCACCGAAAGACCATTGATGACCCGCGTCTCTCCAGGCGCCGTGCAGACCTCGCTTGCAAGCGTGCAGGTGGCACCATTCGTGGCGCTCTGACAGGCGGCCTCGTCAACGCTCTCGCCGACGATCCGCGAGGTATTGCGTTCAATCCCGCCCGGTACGCCGCTTAGCCGAAAGGGGCATTGCCAGAACTGGCGGAAGAAGGGCTCACCCGGCTCAGCACACCACCTGCGACCAAATTCCTCTTCCACCCACTGCAGGCACCTTTGCCCTACCCGAACGGTGCGCTCGAGAGTGCAAGAGCTGGAGCCCGGTGCTTGGGCAAGCATCGGACACATCTCATTGCGATCAGCAAACTCTTCGGTTTCGCAAGAATACTCCCAGGTGCGTCGTCCCTCGGTCTGGATCTGCAACGACGCATTACAGATGCGCGCCTCCGCAAAGGGCTGCGAGCCGGCATTGCAGCTTTCGAGATAAGTCGTGGTGCCCGTCCCTCCCGGAGGCAAGGGGTTGCAGGCTCCTGCTGCTCCTCCGGGCCCACCACCAGCGCCTAGATAGGCGTCGGGGTCAGCTTCAATCAGGCGACCGGCAGACAGGTCGACAGTGTCGGAATCGAACCGGGTCCTGTAGGGATCAACGATCACGCGGTACTCATCGCGATACCGCTGCGCTTCTCCCGCCGCCGTCAGCCCGACAGGATCGTCGACAAAATCGCGCGAAGGAATATCCGTGCCCTGAAAGCCCGGCACGTTTGCCGCCGAACCATTGCCAAGAATGCCCGATGACGTGGTGTCACGAACACCCTTTGCGATTGCTTCGCCTTCTACCCTCGCATCACTGGCCGCCATCTGAGCGTGCGCAAGATGACCGCAAGCCGCAAGCGCAAGGGAGACCGCAAGGATGCGCAGGCCATTCACCTTTTCCCCCTCAGATTGGCAAGAGCTAGACGGGCAACCGGCGCGCCCGGCCCGCCCGCCCCGGCGAAGGTCTCGAGCACATAAGCCACACTGGTATTGCCTGAGATGCGATCATGCGGCGGCGGCGCGGTCACACAATCGAGCTGATCGCAGGGCTCGAAATCGGTCGCGAGAGCCACATAGGTGGGAACCCGGTCGACACCGAAGGATCGAAACAGCCGGGGATCGATTGCCACATTGCTTGCGCCAGACTGGTCGACAACCTTGCGGATACCGCTGATGAAGGTCTGCGGATTGCCGGTGGAGAAGCCGCGGAAAACGACAACGCCGCCTGCCTTGGTCGTGTCAGCGATCATCTGTGCGAGCGCCTCTTCGGGCATCGACAGGCTCGCGAAGGCCACAAACAGCGGCGCACCCTTGGGGCGGGCCATGCCGGCCCTGGCGCCAGCCACCATTTCGTCGAAGTCGACGGGGCCATCTTTCCCCGCGATCTGCGAGACATCCAGGCCTTCAACCGCCTCATAGCCTTGCGCGACAACCGTCTGCGCCTCTTCGCCTTGGGTTTGCGCGTTGGCGGTAGCATAGTCGAAGAGCGCCTGGGCGTCGGCCTTGAATGTATCGGCCCGCGCCTCGATCGCTTTGGGATCAAAGTCCGTCAAATCCTGAGCAACGACGGCGGTCACACCAAGCAGCAGGCTGGCGGCGAGAGCGGGGAAGAGTCCTCTGCGATTCATTGGCGCGACCTCACAGCATGCAACAATTGCGTTTGCGCCAGAGGAGGAAGCCGACATCCTCGCCTTTGACGGGATAGACCTGCCCAGATTTGGGCAAGATCGTGGTCGCTCCAATCGGAGAACAGGCTTCGCGGCCACTCACCATGGGCGTCGGATTTACCTGCTGCATCCGGTACTGGCTCTTCTTGAGGATCGGCATGATGTACTTGGAACACAGCGCTTTCGATCCGCTGGTGCCCCAGGCCAGACCCTGACGGTGGAGCTTGTAGACCATGCGCTCGGCCGCGAGCCGCGCTGACTGCTTGATGCCGATATTGGCACCAACATTGCCGTTCATCGGATACATCGAACCCTGGCAACCAGAGCACCAGAACAGCTCGTCCATAGGCAATCTTGCGCTGGCCGAGATGCAATCGGCTGAGCAGGCGGCCTGCGCGATGACTGAGGTGAAAAGCGCGGCCTCGGGATTGAGGAGAGATGCCAGCTCGTCGTCCTGCCAAAGCGGATCGATCTCGCTCATATAGGCAACGTCGAACGAGCTCGCCTCGAGACACAGGAAATCGGTCACCACTTCGAGCCAGTACAGAAGCGGGTAGATGTAATAGTGCACGTGGTATTTGGCGGTGCGCTGGGACTGGCCCCCTAGCTGCGCGCCGTCCGAGGCATAACCGTTACCGATCGGAAAGCCGGGGTCGAGCTTGATGCCGCCAAGGTTCGGAAAGCACCACGGCTTGGTCGAGACATCAATCAGCCGGACCGGCTCCCAGAACCCGATCGCAAGGCCGATGCGCGGCACCGGCGTGCCGCAGGCGCAGATCGGAAGATCCGGATTGTCGGTGTCGGCACGCGATGATGGCCAGATCTTGAGCGAGCCCAGCGACAAGGGGAACATGCAGCCCCAGCACACATCGGTCACCGGATTGACGAAACTGCCTGAGCACCGACCAGGCCCGCTGGGAAGACCCTGAGCCAGAACCGGGGGAGCCAGCACGGATGCCGCCATGAACAGGGACGCAAAGCCCAGGAGGAGCGCAAGGAGCCTAGAGCGCATCGTCTCTCTCCCTCATCAACCAGGCATCATCCGCCGCGTTTTTGGCCCGGACCCAAAGGACCCCCTGAACCAGAGCGAAGGTCGTAGCGCCTGCGAACAGTGCGAGAGCAAAGATGCCGGATAGCGCCCGAAGTGCCCCGAACGAGACAACGAGGGCAGCGACCAGAAAGAGCCCTGTCATCGTGCGCAAACGTGCCGCCTTGAGCCCGCGCGTTTCGGGGGCAGCAAGGGGAGCCGGAACCAGATTGCGCCAGGAGTTCATGCCCCCCTCCCCTTGCGCGCAATGGCTTGCTCAGTGACTATGAGGACGTCGCCGCGCTGCTCGACCAGCGCCGGGGTCCGGCGTATCCCGAAATAGGTGGTAAGACGGCCGTCCTGATCAAAGTAGAACCGGCGCTGGTGAGCCTTCATGAGCTCGAAGGGAGAGCCATCAACGAAGACGATCTTGGCGCGCGCATCGCCCCCGTGCTTCATCGCCCATTCGACTTCTGCCGGATCGTCACCATCAACAAAGAGGAGCTTCTTGCTAAGCGCAGCGGCGGCAAGAGGATTGACGCGCTGACCCGCCACAGCAATCAGGTTCCCCTTGTGATCACGGATGTCCTTGTCGATCCGGATCGACGGATCGAACTCCCAACTCCGGGTCTCTTCTGCAGGCGAAATCCCGGAGACCGGGACCGGGCGCATCACCCTCGCCTTCACCTTCTCGGCGAACTGGCGATTCATCTGATCGAGTTTTCCGGTCGCAGCCGCATGGTCGAGCCGCGCCTTGATAACGCTCAGGAGATCTGGCTCAGCAATGGACCATGTCTGGCCCATCTGCCCGTGGTCGACGCTTTGCCCCGACACTGCCCCGCCGCTCGAAGCCGTCGCTGACACCGCAAGTCCGCCAGCAACAAGGAAGGAGAAAGCGACCCTCACAGGATTGGCTGCCCGGTGCCGACAAGCCGGTCGCGGCACACAAAACCGATATGCGCATAGCGGCTGTCGAACCCGTCCTTGTGCGGAGTGCCTGCAAAAATGCAGCCCTCCGGCACAACTCCAAGCGGGCCAGCGGCAAGAGGATCGGCTCGCTTCGTCATAGGTTTGATGGTCGCCACGCGCTTCCCGTTGACGTGCACATCATTGCCGATGCGCGTCACCGTGTCGCCTGGCAGACCAAGAGCGATCTTGGTGAAAGCCGCCGGCTTCGCCCCAAAATACTTGACCGTAATGGGATCATGACCGGGATGGAAAACCACATAGTCCCCGCGCACCGGAAAACGCCTCGCCTCTACCATGAACGCCCAGTTCGGGAGCGAGTCCGTCACGTTGATCATCAGCGCGTGGTTCTCGCTCCACTTCGAAGCTGCGCTGAGGGCACCTGCAACGAGACAGATAGCAGAGATCGCCATAAGCCTGCCGCCGGTCGAAAGGCGTCTGGTCCTGCCTGTCGTCGCAGGAGGCTCGTCGTCCGACAAAAGCGGAGCAAACCCCTTGCGCTGAGCCGAACGAAGGAGCGGATCAGGGTTTGCCATCGCGCTGACGTCCCTGATTGGCAGCCATAAAGGCCTGCATCTCTTGTTCAACGCGGGCCGCCTGCCCCTGAGGAGCAGCGCCGAGCGCCTGCGCCGGTTGGGGACGCGGAACCTTTGCGTAAACGGCAGTCTTCACGCTCTGCGTAACGTCGGGAACTTCGCCCCCCACAATCGCCTCGTGAACGAGCACGACTTTCCCGGATCTCGACAGGCCGGAGACGGTCTCATCCAGCGCTGCCATGAAGACAGCGGTTTGCCGTGCGGCGGTTTGCTCGTCAGCGTTCGAGCGTGCCTGTGCCTGGAGATACTCCCCGATGATGCCCTGCAGCTGAAGCTGGACGAATTCCTGCTGCCCTGACCCCTGTGCGGCAACACTCTTGGTGACCCAGGCCCCCCAGACAAAGGTCGTCGCCGCGCCCGCGAACAGGAGGATTTCGCGAGCCGACAGCGCGGCAAAGCGACTGCGAGGTCTGACCTGCGAGGCCTTTGCAGACGCGGGTGTGGCAGGCGCAGCCATATGGTCGAAAAGGTCCGTCATTGGTCATCTCCGGCTACAAGGAAGGCTGAAATCAGGCTCGCGCGGCGGAAGAAGGCGATCAGCACAAAGCCTGTGAGCATGACGCCGAAGCTGATGGCCGCGAACTGGCCGCGTCTCGAAGCGTCTGCTGCAACGAAGCGCGACGCGAGATTGTCCAGCTGGAGCATCAGGCCATCGAGAGTGAAGCCGCCAAGGACAAGGAAGAACAGGGTGGCGATGCCGAGGGTCGCAAGCGCGCTGGTGGCAAACCAACCGCTGAGCCGAAGAGCGATAACGAGAAGATCCTGAGCGGCCTTCTTGCGGCGCGCAGTGGCCGAGTGACGCATCAGGGAACGGCCAAGGGGACAGGCCAAGGGACGAGAAGGCGTGCTCATTCCGCAGCCTCCCTCATCGGAAGATCTTCAGGCACCTGATGTTGTTCAGGGAATGCGACTGCCTCGATCGCTTCGGGCATCCGGTAGCCACGGTGCAAATAGTCCTCGATCTGAGCGAAAACGTGCGGGCTCGATGAATAGAGCGTGCCCGAAAACCGGTCGAGGACGAGCCGAGCGACGCATTCGGTCTCTGGACCCCGGATGAAGATGTCCGAATAGTCGGTGCCGTTCCGCTTCAGTGACCGCAGCAAAGCCTCGGTCATGTTGTCCATCTCGAACCGATCCGAATTGCGAAAATCCGAGATGGTCTCGCCCTTCTGCTGGAGGATGAGGAACCAGTCGGAGTTTTCGAGGGCGGCCCGCGAGCCTTCGGATTTGTAGTAATCGTGGATCGACTGCGTCGCGGTGATCAGCGCGCCGCCATATTTGCGGCAGGTGCGCGAATAGGTCTCGACGAAGTCGGCCATCGCCCCACCCTTCAGCATCTGCCAGGCCTCATCGATGATCAGCGGTTTCGGGATCGCGCGGTCCATCCGGCGCATAACCTGCGAGGCAATGAACATGATCGAGGTCAGAACGACGCCGCGCAGCTCCACCCGGGTCGCAAGGTCCGAGAGCTCAAACACGGTAAGATCGGCCGACAGATCAAGGTTGGCATCGCCAAGGAAGAACTTCCCATAGGTTCCCTTTGCAGCGAACGGCAGCAGCGAGGTCGCCAGATCATAGGCGAAGGGATGCTCGTGGCCCTTGAGGGCCTGCATCACGTGATCGATTGTGCCGTCCCGCCCATGGGTGTCCCAAACAAGATTGACCGCCTGGTCGATCAGCCCGCGTTCTGTGTCATTGAGCCGGGTCTCGTTGCGCGCCATCTGCGAAACGATGGATTTGAGCATCGCAAGGCAGTCCACCAGATAATCGTCGTCCCCTTCGGCAAGGGTCTCGTCGATCATCCGAAACGGGTTGATCGAAATGCCCGAAGACAGCTTGAACTCGGTGAAGGTCCCGCCCAGCGCCTTGGCCATATGCTCGAAGCTGCGGCCGTCATCGATCACGATGGTCTTGGCCCCTACCCCTGCAAAACTAGCCGTGAGGTCCTGTAGCAGCACTGACTTGCCCGAACCGGACTTGCCCGAGATCGCGACATTGTGGTTGCCGGCACTGTTCTGGAAGGGTGACCAGAATTGCGGCTGCCCTCGGCGTCCGATGAAGAGCAGGTGCGGGATGTTGCCGCCGATGTATTCGCCCTGGATCGGCGCAATCGCGGCAAGATTCGCCGAGCGCATGGTGCGCATGCGCTTCATTCGCTTGAGGTCGCTGTCGAGCCCGTCAGCCAGCAGCAGCGGAAAGTGCGCCATGAAGGCGGGAAGCTGGATATGGGTTTCGTCAATCAGATCCCACCCGCTCGCCTTGTAGAGAGCCTTCAGGGTCCGCTCGCAGGGCTCGCCCCGGCCCTTCGGGGCGATGATCGTGACAGCATAGTAGCAGGACACGAGCTTCTCGCCCTGCTTGACCCGGTCGGCCACGAACTGCCACTCAGCCGCTTCGGTACGCAGCTTGGGCACAAGCTTCACGCCCTTGCCTTCCGCAAGCGAGCTGGTGCGTACGAACTTGTAGCCGGCCTTTGCTTCAGAAGACTCCTGGTTGGGGATCACCCCACAAGCCGTCTGCAAGACGGGACAGGGCAGCGAGAGCTTGGGATTGAAGATGTCCCCAATCACCTTCTGGCTATCCCAGGGTGCCCAGCGATCCGGAAAATTGCGCACCGCCATGGTGCGCACATCGAAGCGCTCAGGCACGTAGTCCTTCAACTCGGGCACGCCATCGACTGATGACCCGGTGGGCCGCAACGACTGTGCCTCAAGCACGAGGCGGTCTCGCCCGACATGGGTGACGAGATCCCGCCTGATGCATTGCTCATTGATGGGATCGAACCGGTTGTATCCCGGCACTTCATCGCCAGCGCCAGTGGACGGGGCGAGGACCTCATCGAAGAAGCGGATGAGGTCGGTCGGAGCGAATTCCTTGACCGGGACATCGATGGAATCGAGGGCAGAAATGATCCCCTCGCGCATGGTCAGGAGGTCATCGGTCGAAAGGCCCGAACCGTCACTTATCCCGACTGCCAGCAACACGCGAAAGCTCCGCACAAAGAACGGGCCATCGCTGGCAAGTGTCGACCATGCTCCATTGCGCAATTTGTCGACGCGATGGCGGGCGAGCGTCTGGAAAACCCCCGAAGCCTTGTAACGCGGCAACGCCCAGGTCTGCAGTTTCTCGGCAACGCGCGGGCTCGAATAGTTCGTTACCGAGAACTTGGTGCCGGGAAGAAGAATGTCGGAAAACAGCGACCCGATCACATCATTGACCCGGTCGTTTGCACCGACAAGCGGCGCGAGCTCGATGATGAAACCCTTCGAGCGGACCTGATGAAAGATACGCTTCTCCTCATCGAACGAGCGATATCCGAGGAAATGTGAGAGCATTGGAACGCTGGCAGGCCGGGCGTTCTGCTCAGGCTTGCGAGCATCGCCGGTTACCAGATCGATGATATTGGTGAAGGCCTGCAGCATGGCGCGTTACTCCGGCGTTGCAGGGAATGAGGTGGCCTCGCGCCTCGGCAATCGCTGCTGTGATGCGAGGCGCTCGGAGACCTTCGCCTCGATCTCAGCGATCGGGTTGGCAGGCTGAGAAGCCGCTTGCTGGGCTGGGGCCTGCTGGATCGGCGCTGGGGTCTTTGGAAGATTGGACGCCATGGCAGTCTCAGCGCTTAGGGAACCCGGCTGACCGTCATCCAAGATGCCAGGGGCAATCGCCATGAATTGCGGTGCGCTCTCGGCGGCCGCCAACAACCCCTGAGCACGCGCAGGCTTTGCACCTCGTAGCGCAATTGTCTCGAGAGCATCGCCCCGGCCCGGGAGCATCGCCTTAACTGGCACCGCGATGCGGGCATGGGCTGTGCCTGCGGCATCCGTGTAGCCCGGAAACACGACAGACAGCTCGTAACTCGGCGACGAACGCGCAACGAGTGCTTCGGAACCGAGCGACTGGCCCCGCACAGGCGCGGAGATCCCGTCGTCCATCCGGAATGGACCTGCAGGGTTCAGAAGATCAGCCGAGGTCGTTTCCTCGATCCGCGCAATTGCGCTGTCATCGATCACCAGCGAAGGCGCGCAGATACCGTCTGCAGCCTCGCAGCGAAACTTGCCACTTACGTTGGTACCGAGCGTCGTACAGGCCGACAGCCCGAACGTCACAGCCGCGATTGCCATTGCGCCTTTGGTGTTCATGACACCTTCTCCTTCAGCCAGGTTTCAAGGAACTCGCGAGGGCGGAAGCCGTGGAGGACAGCGCCATCGTCGCGCACAATGACCGGGGTGCCGGTGAACCCATGCTTCCTCGCAAAGGCCTCATTGGCATCGAGGCCCGAGGTATCGCAGCGCCGACCGCTCGTGATCGCGCCTCCGTCATAGGCTTCGTTCACCGCGCGGCGCTTGTCGCTCGCACAGATGACCGCCTCTGAGATTGGACGGGTGCCGAGAACCGAAATCGGTCGCTCAACGACCTTGACGTCGAGCGTCGCGAGGGTTTCGTGGAGGCGTTTGCAATACCCGCACCGGAAATCGCTGAAGACGGTGAGCGTCCGGCCACCCTTGCCCATCACGACGCTGCCGCTCGAGGGCAGAGCTGCCAGCGCTGCGAGATCGATACGTGGCAGTGGCCCTGCGCCGCCCGCCCCTGCCTGACGTGCCTGTGTTGGTTCGGCCGCGCCCTCTTGGCTCTCGCCAGCGCCCCCAGCGCCAACCAGCATGTCCGGGTTCATTTCGAGCAACCGAGCGGCTGTGAGATCCTGCTTGGTTTCCATGTCGTAGACACGGCCAATGATGAGATAGCGCGCCGAGCGGTCGATGTAGAAGAGGTTCTGGCGTGCCTGAACTTCGCAAACGCCCTCGATCTTGTCGCAGTCGATCGTGGTGATCTCGGTCTTGGGGAGACGTTTGACCAGCGCTGCCTTGATCGTCGCAGCGTCGTCTGCCGCCGCGGCATGAGCGGCGGCTGCAATTGCAGCGAGGGAGCCAGTGAGCGCGAGGGCGGCCCCTGCCACCTTCCATGTGGTCCATTTGAATTCCATGACGGGCCTCAATTCCTGATAAAGGTGCCGTCGAGGAAAACGACCTCGACCGCAGCACCGGTGGGCATCTCGACGACCGGCTGATATTGCTCGGCCCGTTCGATCAGATAATCGGAGAGAGTGTTCCCGGCGTTCGCCGCGCCGCCGCCAATGGCCTGAATGCCGACATCGGAAGCTGACGGGAGCACGGGATCTTGGGAAATCCGGGGGATCTGGTTGGCGCCCTGGAAGGCGTTGCCCACCCCGCTCACCAGCCCTGCGAGAAACGCTTGCGTGGTCAGCGAGCCTTCACGGCTGACAACGCGTCCGCGAACGCCGACTTTGCCGCCAAAGGCAATGAAGCCCTTGACCTCTGACACCGCAAAGCGCCCGCCGGGCTGCGCGCAGGTCATGCGCTGCAGCTTCACATAGACCTTTTCGCTGGAGAGATCGCCGTAAGCCGCACCATTGACCATGCAGCCCTGCACGCGGGTCGCGAGCAGCTTGCCGTCACCATAGACCGAGCGCGCCGGCCCGGTGATACGCAGAAGAACCGGTAGAGGGTCACTCTGGCTGCGGGTATTGGTCGTCGCATCAACGCCGACCACCACGGTAGCATTCGCGATCGAGTTGGGTGGGAGGTAGTTCGGGGAGTCGGTGTAAACCGCAGGGGCCTTGGCCGGATCAATGCGCGAGCCCGTCCCGCCCGCTTGCGCGAAAGACACCATCTGCACATCGTTGCCGCGGCGGGGCAATGCGGCGGAAGGTGCGCCGGACGCAGCCGGCGAAGGCACGCCCATCTCACGGGCAGCCGCGACCGGCCCGGGGGCAGTCGGGCGGGGGTTGCCCCTGGTAACCTGCTGGCGCAGTTGCTGGTTCTCACGCTCATAAGCCTCGAGCACCTGCTGCCCGTCGCGCGCCATCGCGGCATTTTCACCCCGCAACGCCTGAATCTCGCTCTGCAATTGTGCAACCTGACCGGCCTGCGCCTCTACGCCTTTGAGGCGCTGATCCTGAGAATTGACCTGGCCTTCGTAGATGGCCATCCATTCCTGATCGACGCGCTGGCGGTTCATCAGGGCATCGGTTGACACCTCGGTCTCGTGCCCAGGCTTGGTTGCCTCTTCGACCACGGTTTCCGTCCGCAAGACATACATGGTCGAAGCCACGACCGCGACACCACCGAGCCCGAAAAACAGCATTCTCTGCCGCTTCTGTGCCTTGTCATTGTCGATGATCGAACCCGTTTCATCGACCGCATCGCGGCCATCGGTCTCGGCGCCATCCAGATCCTTGGACTTGCGCTTGAGAAAATCCATGAGGCTTACCTTCCTGCAGGCACGACCACGTAAGCAGCAGTCGCCTGCCCGCTTGCGAGGTTGGGGTTGGAAATTGTGACGGCGATTGCGCCGTCACCGGCGATGAGCTCTTCACGAAGCGCGACCGGTGAGGCGCTGGTATTCTCGATGCGCAGGACCTTTCCGGTCATCGTCGGACTGCGATACTCGGTGAGGAGCTGAACTTTCATGTCCCCGACGTTGACCGGGGCACGCGCCGCATCGCGGATCTCGAAGCCGGTCACCGGGCGCTGTTCGAACATGGCCCTGACGAGCCCGACAGCGCGATCCTGCAACGAACCCGATGCTGTAAGGACCTCAGGTTTGGCGGACGGATTTTCGATATCGGCGTTGCCCACGAAAACCTGCACGGCGCTTTCACCGCCAATCTGGCAGTCGAACTTGTAGACAAGGCCCTTTTGCGTCGTCCCGAAAAAGGAGATGTTCGGCTTCGAATAAGCTTCGGGGACCGAGATGTAGATATCGCCGCGGGTGGGTTCATGGACGATCGAGAAGTCTTGACCCTCGACGCCAGTTTGCACTCGGGATACCGACACGAACCGGTCATCCTTCAGCGAAATACGCGTCAGGTCGGCCTTGGATGCCCGGCAGCGAACCTCTCCATTATCGACGGCGAGGATGTTTTCGTCAGCAAAAGCTGGCGTGGCCGCCATGACGAATCCGACAGTGAAAAGTGCAGCGCCAAGCCCGCGAAGAAGATGGCTGTCGATGCGGAAAAGCAGCGGCGCGCCCGAGGCAAGGCAGAGCGTCGAGACAGAGAAGGTCATTGGTTGGCTCCTTCCTTCTTAACGACGACACCAAACCCCTTCAGGCGCAGCGACACGCCGGTGTAGGTCCAGTGAAATTCGAAGATCTTGTGCTCGCGGCGCACGTCCTTGGATCCGACGATGGTATGAAGGACGCCGCCGACCTGGCTGGTGAGGTTTTCCGGATCAGTGCGGATCCAGTTGATCGTGACAAACTGGGTCACCTGCGACCCCTCCTGCTCAGCCACGATCCGCAGGAGCTTGGCCTTGAGAGCCCCGCGCGCCTCCGGCGCGGAAATGGCCACGATGCCATCAAGCCAGTACTGGAGTGTTTCGGGCGAGCGGTTGAGCGCGAGCTGCGCGGTGTCGCGCGTCACGGCCTCAAGATATTCGGGCGTGAGCGCCGCAGAGCTCAGCGTCATCTGGCTGGGCAGGATGGGCTGCAGCACGACCTCGCGGTCCCGCGTCGATGCCGCGGTGAACATAACCACCACGAGAATGCCGAGCACGACACAGATGAGCGCAAGCAGGTTGCGCTGCTTGAGGGTCCGCTGCGACGCCTCATGAGCAAAAGAGATTTCCATATCAGCCCGCCATCACACGAAGATGAGATGGCGGAGCGACCTTCAGACCGAAGAATTCTCCCGGCAAATGCCAATAGGCAAAATGCAGGACCCAATGCATCGAACGCCCAGCTTTGACTTTGCGATAGCCGAACCACGCAGCCAGGGCCAAAAGGAGCCCGATGACAACGTGCTGAGCGAGGATGCCCCAGGTGAAGGGTATGACCATCACCAGGAATTCATCGAGGGTCCAGAACCCGATCAGTTCTGGATCGTCGAGATGTTTTGGGATCGAATACTGGTCCAAGGATCAACTCCGCCAGAGGGAGGACAAGGAGCGGCAGCCCAAAAGGTGAACTGCGGTACCCTTGCCATCATGAAGCGAGGGCGCAGCGTTCAGACCGTGCCGGTAACCGAGGCGGTGACAATCGGAATGCCGGTCCCGGCGCCGACGCCGACTCCCACAGGGATTGCGACCTGGCCGAGCGAAAAGCGGCCCGACGCAAGCGCCACGATCCCGCCGGCGAGCGAGAGCACGGTGATGATCCGGCCACCGGAGCCTTCAAGGAAGCCGGTGAACTGAGCGAGAGCGGTGTTGAAGGTCGTGTCGGCCCCCGCCATTGCGGCATCAGCGCCGAACACGCTGGCGGCCGCGAGCGCCGCAATCGCAACAGCAAGCGTGCCGCTGCGATTCTTCAGATCGAGACTTGTCATTGAGATTTCCCTTTCGGTTGGATGCTGGCGTCTGCCGCCACAGCCAAAGTCCGCCCGGGAGGAACCATTTCTCAACACCGAAGTGTCAGGATTTCTAAGGAAATGAGAGGTTGGGGCAGAATTGAACCCCGCCCAGGATTCGATTCGCTCCCAGACTGGGAATGAGAATTTCCCACCGTGGTCCAATTTGCGACCCACACCGGGGATGTTTGTGCCCCACAGCGGGCGAAAATCAGCCCCAAGGTGGAGAGGAATCCGCCCCACGGGTAAAAATGCGCAAAAAGGATGACCCGGAAACCGCGCAGTTGCAGGATGACAAGTTCAGACGCTGCCACATCGAGAGAAAGGAGATCGAATTGAGCAAAAACACGTATGTAGCCCACGAGATTTCCATCAGCGCACACGCCTTCGAAGATATCGTCAGGGCCATCGCAGCACTCAGCCTCGAGCAGACGCGCTTTGTGACGTTCAAAGACGTCATTCTCCATGCGCTGGAGCGGTACCCAGCCCTCAAAGATGGACATTCCGCAGCGCTGGAGACCCTGCTTCCTGTGGACGGACCCGTTCGGATCTATGTCCGTCTCAATTCCAAGGACAATGCGGCGGTCGAGCGGCTGAAAGGCGAGCTGAACGCTGCTACCAAGGCTCATTGCGGGGTGCGCGAAACACTGATTTTCTGCGCAATGTTAGTAGCAGAGGGCGAATTTTCCGCTTGCAAAATGCAAATGGACAAAGTCAAACTATGAAACTGCATGGAGTGGAATACATGGGATCGTGGAGGCACACATGTGCGAAGGGACAGAAGATGGAGTCGCCAGCAGAGCTCACAGCGTAAACCAACTGTATGCAGCGCTCATCAAGGAACAGATGAGGCTGCAGAACACAAGCTTGCGCAAACTGACCGATGAAGGCGTGATCAAAGAGAGTCGGCGGAAGAAGTTCTTCGACAAGGTCGAAGATGGAAATCTTACGATCGACGAATTCCAACGCGTCCTGCTCCATCTGAAAATCGACCCTATCCGAGCAGGCCTCGTTCTGCTGTGCTATGAAAGCGCTAGCTCCTACGAAGACCCATGCTGCGAGACGACGGCATTGGTTGCGGTCGCACTGGCCGCCCGGCTACCAAGCGAACTCGCAGCCTGCGAAGGACAGTTCGAGACCATTCGTCAAAGCCTGTGTGACACGATCGCCCGTAAGACATCGTCGGCCATCGCCAAACACCACATGTCGCTTGAAAGCCGGCATAACGGCGGCGGTTTTGAACATGCGTATGCTTGAGCCTTGTACGGCGAAACGAGCCCACGCTGCATGACGAACCGCGTTACTGGTCACGGGCAGATGTCCTGTACCACACAGCGAAGCGCAAATATGGCGCAGCACCCGAAAGCGGAGCAAAGACGCAAACGCCGTCAGGGTCGTTTGCGCCCCCTCGAAATCTGGCTGCCAGGAGCCATGATTGCGATGATTGACGAGCTCAAAAAGGATGATCTGTCGTCCCGAGAGGCGATCATCGCAGCGATTGTGGCGACAACGCTCAGCGTCAGATCACCTGAACCATCAGAAGGACAACCGATGATGCTCTGAAATTGAAAAGGGGCCCCGCGCCAACGGGACCCCCTTTAACGCATCCTGTTGCCAGAGCGCCAAGTTCACCTCGCTTTCTAGCAACAGACCGAATGGCAAACAAGCGCTTCTGCGCGCGATGAAACGCGCCCGAACGCTGCCAAGGATCGCCGCACCAGCTGGTGCATATGAAAGGGAGGTCAGCGACGCAGACATGAAAAACCCGGGCAGCGCCCGGGCCTTTCGAAGGAAGCTGTAATTTGCCGCGCCAAAGCGTGGCGAGAGACAACGGCAAGCTACCTGCTCCCTGACAACTTGCAAGCATTTTCCGCAGATTTTGCGGGCAATGTTCTTTGTCTGTGCCGCACCTCAGGACTGAGGGAGCGAAGGGATGACTATTGTCCAGAATCAGGCAGCTTGGGAGGTGAATAGCCGCCGCCGGGGAGCCGCAGCGATCGGTGCCTGTCTGCCAAAACTGGGGATGGTCGAGACTGAACGGCTGACCATGATCACTTTCATGGAAGACCCGCTAGATCGGGCGAGACATGCAGCGCGCGTCAGCAAGATGATGCGAGCGTTCGGACATACCGGGGCCGAAAACGCAGGCAGAGAGCGTAGGCGCAAACTGCTCGATATCATCGAGACCTTCGCGAGAATGCCGCCCGTGACGATCGATGTTCCGAGGATCGTCTGGCGCGATCTTTACGATGCCGCCGCGAGCATCGCGGCCATGAATATCGACTGGGACAGCCGCTGCGGCCCGCTCATTGCCGCCTCGAACGACCATCTCAAATGCCGGATCGGATGGACCGCCGCGCGCAAGAACATCAGGCGCCTTGCCGAATACGGCCTGATCATCCCCCATTGCCTCGCCGGCAACGGCAAGCGATTTCTTGGGTCACGAGACAGCGAGGATCGCTCCGACGCATCAGGATGGTCGCTGGCGCCGCTACTCCTCCTTGAGGATTACCTCACACAGCTGGCCGCCACCGAGAAGGCCTTGGCCGCGCAAAACCTGATCCTGCCCAACCAAATTCGAAGGGCAACAAGCAGCGCGTACCGGCTGCTGCGGCCGTTCGAGCAGGGCCACCTTTGGGCTGACAAGGCCAGAAAGAAGCTCGATGCGATCGCTGCGGCGCGGCGCACATACCAGAGGCGGAAAGGATCCATGGACGCGATCGCAGTGCTCGGCCGCCTCGCCGAGGTCGCGACCCGGCTGCTTGATCGGTTGTCAGAGCGCATATCGCTCGACGACATTGCGTCGCTGACACCTTCCGGGGACACTAGGGTGCGCCGGGATGGCCACCATCAATACAGCCCTGAAGAAGCTCTTGAATCTGTATACGGCTTGGCAGAGGGCGCTTGCCGACGGGAACCTGATGACGTTCGAACCACGCCTGATGCCGACAGGGTAAAGCAAGAAACAGCCGATGCTTGTCAGAACGCGCAGGTCTCGGCCGACGCGAATGATGTCTACGGCATCCATCGATCGGGGTTCGTTTGGGCCGAAGCCCCTGCCCTCTTCCCCTTTATCGACGGCATGGTCGAAATTGGAACCCGACCGGGCCTGACCGAGCTCCACGAGGTCGCCCGCGTCTGCCAGATAGGTCAAGCTACGGCAGCGCGGGCAAGTGCGACACTGGGCACAGGGATCGCACTCCTGTGCGCGCTGATCACCGGGCATCACCTGGCCAACGGACAAATCCGCAAGACGCCCGATGCATACATGCAGGCGCTGGTGCGGCGCGCCCGCAGCGGTGAGCTCAATCTCGGCCACACGCTGCTCGGCCGCAGAAAGGCAGTATGCGGCCAGGGGGATACAAGAGCTTCGAAAATGCGTATCTCTCTTCGATCATCGCTGCACTAGGTCCGACTCATGAAGCAGGAAGCCCTTATCGCTTGGACATCGCTCTACATCGGCGTGGGAATGATGGCGCTGATCTGCGCAGTGCTCGCGGTGGTAGTGACTGCCGACGACTGGCGCAGTGGCAGATGGCGACCCACGCACCAAACGGGGCTCCAGAAAGCTCTGGTCATCCCGAAGCTCTGGCTGCGCTGGCAGCTCAACTACCTCAAGGGCGCGCCCGTCATCCTGGCGATCAGTGTGTACTATGCGTGGCACGTTGGGTTCTCAGTGTTCTGGAACGTCTGATCGTCCTTCGAACGAGGCAAGCATCACCCGGCGAAACGGATTGGGCGCGGGATGCGCTGCCGAGGTCAGTAAGACACCGCCAGTCGAATTCGGGGTGGCAATCGAGCCCATGATCGTGCGCACATAGTTGCGGGTCTCACGAAACGGGGGGATACCGCCAAACTGGTCCACACGGCCCGGGCCTGCATTGTAGGCAGCCAGTGCAAGCTCCCATGTCCCGAAGCGATCCAGCTGCTCGCGCAGATATCGCGCACCGCCCACAAGGTTTTGCCGAACATCCCAAGGATCGGTGACACGCAGATATTGGGCCGTGCCGGGCATCAGCTGAGCCATGCCCATCGCACCGGAGTTGCTGCGAGCAAAGGGGCGATATCTGCTTTCCTGCGCCAGTAAGGCGTCAAACAGAACAACGGGCACGCCGGCATCGCAAGCGACGTCGACGATCAGATTGAAATAGGCTGTCCGGCGAGCCTGGGCGTCTCTGCTGATACCATATCGCGGGAAGAAGCTGCGGGACTGGCAGAGTGTGTCATCCTGCACAGGGCGGAAAGGTGAAGAAGCAGGACCCATGAATGATGCACCTGCCCGCATCCACGAAGGAACAGCGGGACGCGCGGCATAGGGATTGATCGTGAAGCTGTGAGGGATCAACTCAAAGTCGCCGTTCAACTCTTGTGAAAACGCATCCACTGGAGCCGGAGGCGGTTCCACTGATTGCTCGAGATCGACCGCCCCGCGCAACTGTGGGGCGAGCACAGCGAAGTCCGGTTTTGCCTCTGGCGAAAACACGTCGAGAATTGCTTCGCGCGCCGATGATGGCGTCGGCGTCAAAGCAACCAACAAAAATAGAAGATTTTTCATGACCACACCTTTCGGCGTGGTTCGGATATCGCCTCACGTTTCTAAATGAACAGGCGGCGCATGGCAATCGCCCACAATCTGGCATCGCATAGACGAAAGGGGCATTGGCCATCGCGAGCCGTGCTGGAGAAGGTCGAGCCGATCCAAAGGGGAAAGATGGTGAGGCTGAGCTGAGAGGAGCGAGTTTATGCTGATTGCGCTCAAACCCACCCAGCAGACCATCGACATCGTTGCTGCACTGAAGGGCCGTTGGCACGGCTCCTACGCGATGTGCGTCTGCCCCGCGCACGCAGACAGAACCCCTTCCCTTTCTGTCAGGCAGGGCGAGCGGGGTATTCTGGTTCATTGTTTCGCGGGCTGCCGCAGCGACGATGTCCTGCGCGAAATCGGTCGGACCAAACCGATCCTGAACTCCCCTCCCCCGAGTTACCGTCCTGCAGGAACTGCGCCCAATGTCAGAAGGATCTGGGATCAGGGCACAGAAATCCGGGGGACCCTCGGCGAAGTCTACCTTCGATCGCGGCGACTGCCTTTCGACCTCCCCGACCTACGCTTTCATCCAAGGTGCCCGTTCGGCCACAAGCCCAAAACCATCTTCCGGCCCGCGGTGCTGGTCGCAGTCAGAACTGGGCACCAAATGACGGCTATCCAGCGGATCAGGCTCACGAACGACGGAACATGGCATGAGGGCAAGTTTATGCTCGGAAAGCCCGGACAGGGTGCTTGGGCACCACGGTTCGAAGGCAACGTGCTCGCCATTGCTGAGGGCATGGAGGATGCAGCAAGCTATACACTGATCAGGGAAATCCCGTGCTGGGCAGCGCTAGGAAATGAGCGCCTCGCGCTTATCGGAGTGCCGACCTACGTTACAAAGTTGTACATAGCTGAAGACAATGACGGACCGGGACGAACAGCGGCCATGGCAGCTGTCGACGCTCACGGCATGCCGAGGCGGTGCATCAATAGGGATGCGCCGCCGAGCGAATACCACGACTGGGCAGATGTGGAGAGAAAGCTGGTCAACCTATGGGATTGAAAGAAAGCCATAAAGCACGCCGCCTGCGCAGTCGACTTTTCTCGCTTTGATTAAGCTCGTCGGACTTCTCAGTCATTCACGGCGGATGAGCAGCGAAAACAGAATGGCGAAGTTTGCGAACTGTCCGAAACAACCGCTTTCAGATGTACAAATTGAATAGCAGACATTCGGACGCGTCGGTGTCAGTCGGCTTTGGCCGAACTCTGCCGTACAGCGCAAAGCTCTTAATAATCAGCTGCTGACCGTCCGCTTCCAAATTTCTTTTGCGGCTCATCAATCTGGTTTTGCAGAATCTCGAGAAAGTAGACCGGTAGGACCCACCTGCTTCACGTCAGCAACCGGCGGGGGGATATTTCCACTCGCCACTGCTGGCGAGGCCATGCTGCCGGCGCGATTTCATCTCCTCGATATCGTCGATCTCGAAGAATGAAATAGTTGCCTGCGGCTGTCCATGGGTGTGGAAGACCTGCCGCCTGTATGGGCCACCCTTCGGCATGTGCGCGTTGCTTCCTCCATAGGCACCGTTATTGGCGACCAGCACAAGCTGAAACATATGGTAATGCAGGGCCTGAGCCATCTGGTCAAAAGTCCCGACATCGCGATTGAGTGCGGGGATAGCGAACACATCCGATATATCGCGCAAGTCGCTGGCAAGCTTCAGGTCTGTAGCGTCGTAGCAGACTGAGCCGGTTAGCCACAACGGGTCCTTTGCCACGTCAGGTGACCACTCATATCCCACGAGCCACTGGCATGGTCGAAACCCGATGATCTGTTCAGTGGGGACATTGAACGGCTGCTCGACTGGCGAGAGGTGCTGTTTGCCTTGCCTGCGGATGATCGTTTGCAGTCCCTGTCCCTCGACAATCCGTGGGATGACCCACAGCGCCGAATTGACGAGCGGCTGCCCAGGCACGACCTGTTCATATACCATCCCAGCCAGGATCGCCGTCTTAAATGCACGCGCGAATGGCACGAGATGCGTAGCGACGTCATCAGGATGTACCGACAGTTCTGGCAGAATCAGCCAGTCTAGGCGCTTGTTGTCGGGCTTATGCGTTTCTCGCAGGTCGAGCATCTTCTCAACCGCAGCGAGCGCCGTCGATAGGTGCTTGCGGTGCTTGCGACGAAGACTTGGCTCGCGCATCTCAAGGTCGCTAGCAGAAAAATCAGCCTCTTCGGGCATGATCGACTGGACAACGCACGCCCGAAGCGGTCGACCCTTCCTCCGCGTGCCTGGAATTGGGGCCGCAACCTTGATCATCAAGAGCCCAGTCGCAGATCCAATGGCCGCGTGCGCGCTGGCAACCGCCGCCTTGACATTAGCAAGGGTCGTTTCCAGCGAAAGCTCGTCTCCGTCGTCCTTGCTGTCCCGGCATCCAGGCCAGATAAGAAGCGAAAATAGAAGGTCCTGGGTAAATTGTGAGATTGGAAGCCAATCGTCACCAAACGCCTCGTGGCCATTGTAGAAGCCGTACTGACGCTGGAGCCAGTGGCCACGCGTCGGGCGATACAGTGGCTGTGCTTCCTTCCAGGACAAACGACGTACCGGGAGGCTGAAATCTACACGCGTCGTCAGAATAAAGCGAAGCAAGTAGCCCAGTTGGAATCGCCAGTTCTGGGTTTGGTCTGCCCATGCTGGTGGCGCGTAGATTGATTTATCCCACATTTCCCAAGTAAGGCGCTGATTTCGCTGTCCTGACCATTATATTTCCTATATAAAACATGGTGTTGAAGGCTGCGAGGGGCGCGTTTCATGGATCACCCAGAGGGTGCGGGCTTGCAACGGGCAGATCGGGTGGATTTCGACCCTCGCGTGCGGCTGGAATTTCGCGGCACGCAGCTCAGTTCCGACGGCGGCCTTCTGGTGATGCGCGAGCTTGATGACGCGCTCGGGTTGTCCGATTTGGCGTCAGCGGCGCTGCGCGATACTCGCTCTGGCAAGAACACGGTCCATCGGCTCGACGGCCTGTTCCGGCAATCAGTCTTTGGGCGGCTGGCCGGATACGAGGATGTCAACGACGCCAACCGTCTCGCCTGCGATCCGGTCATGCGCCAAGTTGTCGGCGGCAGAGCGGTCGATGCACAAGCGGCCTCGGCATCGCAGATGGGACGGTTCGAGACCGAGACGCTGGCTCTGGCCGGGAACCGTGCCGCGCTGGCCGACCTGAACGGGCAATGGATCGACCGGTTCCATGACCGTAACGGGCTGAAGTACATCGTTCTGGACATGGACAGCTCGGTCAGCCCGACCCATGGCGACCAGGAAGGGTCCGCCTGGAATGGCCATTTCGACTGTAGCTGCTATCACCCCAACTTTCTGTTCAACCAGTTCGGGATGCTGGAACGCTGCGCCCTGCGCCATGGCAACGTCCACAGCGCCGATGGCTGGCGTGATGTTCTCGACCCCGTCATTGCGCGCTACGCGGAGCGCGACCTTGGTGGCAGGTTCTTCCGGGCCGATGCTGCCTACGCGATCCCGGCGATCTATGAGCGATTGGAAGAAGCGCGGTTCTTCTACGCCATCCGGCTGCCCGCAAACGCGGTCCTCAAGGACAAGATCGCGCATCGGCTAACGCGCCCTGTCGGGCGGCCGTCACTGACCAAGGTCAAGCGGTTCTTCGAGGAATTCGAGTATCAGGCGGCGTCCTGGGACAAGGAACGCCGGGTGATCGCCAAGATCGAATGGCATCCGGGCGAACTGTTCCCGCGTGTCGGCTTCATCGTCACCAACCTGCCGATGGAGCCGGACTGGGTGGTGCGGTTCTACAACCAGCGCGGCACCGCCGAGCAGCACATCAAAGAGGGCAAATACGCCTTTCGCTGGACGCGGCTGTCGTGCCGGAAGTTCCGCGACAATGAGGTGCGGCTGCAACTGCACGCCCTGGCGTACAACCTGGCCACCTTCTTGCGCTGCATCGAGCTGCCCGAGGCCATGGCCGACTGGTCGTTGACCAGCCTGCAACTGAAGCTGATCAAGATCGGGGCACGTGTGGTCCGTCACGCCCGCACCATCACCTTCCAGCTGGCCGAGGTCGCTGTCACCGGCACGATGGTACGCGCCATCCTCGCCGCTATCCGCCGATTGCGAGCGCCACCGCTATGCGCATGATCGCGATCCACGCTCAAACTGAACGAAAGCGGCTGGACAGATCTGTCCGCTGCGCTGAAAAACGCCGCCCCTGGGCAAGGAAACAGCGGCTTCGCGGTCTGATCCGTCCAGATCCAGCAGTCTGCGCGACCGCAGGTGCCGCTTGCGGCAGAAAATCCTTGTCTAGCGCTCGGATACAGGCGATCTTCACCTCAAACGCCACGCCACTTGGGGAATGCAGGATGAATCGTTTTTTCCTCGCCGCCGCCGCGCCGGTGGCTATCCTCGTTGCGACCCCGGCGCTGGCGCAGTCTGCCGAAAGCCTTGCGGAGATGCATCAACAGATCGCGGAGATGAAGGCGGAGCAAGCGCGCGCCGGTGCACGCATCGCACAGCTTGAAGCGCAGCTTGCCGCTGCCCAGCCGGGCAACGCTCAGACCCCGGCGCCCGCGGCAGCGGCGCCCGTGATGCAGCAGGCATCCCGCGCTTCGAGTTCACCAGTGCTTTTCCAGACGGCGCAATACACGCCGGGTGCCGCTGCGCCCGTCAACCCGGCGGGTGGGTCCGCCCCGGGCCCATTGCCGGCTTCGGTGCCCTCAAAGCTGACCGTGAACGGTGACTTGCGCGTGCGTTACGAGTCGAATTTCGGCCGCACCGGAGTCCGCGACCGCGATCGCGGCGTGCTTCGCGCACGTCTGCGCGCGGCATATGCGGTTAATCGGTGGCTGACGATCGGCGGGCAGCTCGGGACCGGCGACAACGACGACCCCAATTCAACCGACCAGACACTCGGCAATTTCGTGGACGACCTGACCGTCAGTCTCGACCAGGCCTATATGCGTGGCACTTTTGGCGATTTGACGCTGGTTGCCGGCAAGATCCCGCAGCCATTTGTCCGCACCGAGCTGGTGTGGGACGGCGACGTCAATCCGCAAGGCGTGTCCGGGGCGTACAGGCTGCCGCTCGGCGGGGGCGCTTCGGCCAAGGCGGTCGGCATGTATTTCCTCATCGACGAGGCCACCGGCGGTGAGGACAGCCGCATGATCGGCGGCCAACTGCAGTTAGAGACGGCGGCTTCCGCGCCGGTGAAGGTTGAGCTCGCGGCAAGCTATTACGACTATCGGCTGTCGAGCCTGGCCGGTGGCGACACTGGCGATTTCCGCACCAACCGTTTCGCGGCGGGGCAGTATCTGTCCGATTTCAACCTGCTCAACCTGATCGGCGCGGTCCAGTTCAACGGGCTGGGAGAGAGCTGGCCAGTGCGGATCGTCGCCGACTATGTCCACAACTTTGGCGCGACCACCGATCAGGATAGCGGCTTCGGCGTCGATCTGCTGTTCGGACGCGGGAGCAAGGTGCATGATTGGCGGTTCGGCTATGGCTATGCGGAAACGGGTGTCGATGCCGTGCTGGCGGCATTCAGCCACGACAACACCGATCTGGCGACCAACTATCGGCAGCACACGCTGCTGGTCGACTACGTCGTGGTGCCGAACGTCATCCTGAACGCCACTTATTATCGTTATCAAGCCAAGTCGCCGCTATTTACCCCGGCGTTCAGCGCAAGCGAATGGGCCAACCGTTTGCGGCTCAACATGCTGGTAAACTTCTGACGCAATTCAGGCGCGCTCCGAAATATTGGTTGATCAGCAACGCCACTTCCGAGCGCGCCATCCAACCGCGGGACACTCGCGTCGATCGCTTGCCATCGGATGCAGGATGCCTTGCTCGTCATCCCTGGCCGCCCATGCCCAACGCGTTTGTACGCGCTAGGCAAATTCTTTTGCCTTCCGGCAGCAGAATGGCAGCGATTTGCGTTATGGTAGTCGCTTGAAACAGAGAAGATTGACGTGGATGCATCTTCAAGGTAATCTCATCTCGATAGAGAGGCAGCATAACGGGAGAGCAGCCAATGAAACTCGCGCCGATGAACCCCAAATGTGGGGTCGAGATTTCTGGCACATCGTTGAGCGATTGTAGCGATGCCGAAATGGAGGAGATCAAGCAGGCGATCTACCAACATGGCGTAGCCGTGTTCCGCGACCAGGTGCTCTCGCCGGAAGAACATATTGCCTTTGCCAAACGCTGGGGCGGGATCGACATCAACAATTATTTCCCGCTGACCGATCAATATCCCGAGATCGCAGTGGTGCGGAAGAAGGCCGACCAGCAGACCAATATCGGCGGCGCCTGGCACACCGATCATTCCTATGACCAAATCCCGGCGATGGGTTCAATCCTGGTGGCGCGCGTCTTGCCGCCCACTGGAGGCGACACCTTATTCGCGCACATGGGCGCGGCTTATGATTCCTTGCCCGGCGATCTGAAGCACGAGATCGAAGGTCTGGAGGCGTTTCACACCGCCGACCATGTATATAAGGCCGATGGGATCTATGCGCAGACCGATATGGCGTCGGAGCTGCGTGGGCATGATCTCAAGACCGGCGCAATCCACCCGGTGGTGATCCGCCACCCGCACACCGGGCGCAAGCTGCTCTATGTCAACAGCGCCTTCACGATCAATTTCATTGGCAAGACGCGCGAGGAAAGCCTGCCGCTGTTGCATCGGCTCTATGATGCGGCCGTAAGTGCCGACAACCAATGCCGGGTCGAATGGAGGCCGGGCACCGTGGCGATCTGGGACAATCGCACCACCTGGCACAATGCCTTGAACGATTATCAAGGCTATGCCCGCGAGATGCACCGCATCACGTTGAGCGGAGAAGCACTGGCGGCGTAACTATTCGCCGCTGCCTGCGCCGCCAGTGCGCACATGCGGCGCGCAGCTATAGACCAACCGCTCGTTGGGCCGGGTCGGGAGCATGGAGAGCACGCCTTGTTGCTGTGCGCCCAATTCTTGTGCAGCGTTATCGGCCCCACACATCGGCGGCGAATATTCGGCGCGCGCGTCGCGCGCTTTAGCCATGGCGGCCCGGCCGAGCGGATAACGGTCGGTCCGGAAGGTCTGCGTCTGGGGGTCGAAGACATTAACCGAAATCGCATCCTCGTCGTCCGGCACGAATACCCGGCTCCATTCGCCATTGGCATAACCATATTGTGTGCGTGTGTTGACGCAGCCATCGTCCTGCCAATCGAACTCGACATCGTCGGTCTTGGCTCCGGTCACCCGGCTGCGTTCGGGAACGAGTGTGCACAGCAAATTGCTTTCACTTGCCTGCGCCACTGACTGGCCGACCAATCCTTGCTCGCCATCCATGGCCGCCGCCACACGTTCGTCTATTTCGCTCAGGCCCGGGCGGGTCAGCCAAACGGCAATCGCGCCGAGCAGCGCTGCAGCTGATACCGCGACGGCGATCTTGAAGCGTTGGTCGGTTTCGCCCTTCTGGCGCAATTGCATGGCGTAGATACCGGATGCGCCGGCCAGCATGATCAGTACCAGCGCCAATGCAACCATACTCTCGCGCTCGTCCTGCACTGCGACCTGCGCTTCCAATTGCGCGCGGGCGCGCTTGTCGCGCAGCTCGGCCTCGCGGAGAGCAAGTCTTTCGCGAGCTTCCGCACGTTGCTGCACCACTCGGGCCCGCTCCGCCGCATCGAGATCCTCTATGCTGCGGCAGGGGAGTGAATTGACCTGGGCGTCGATCCCGTTCTCGCGCAGGAAGGGCAGCAGCTCGCGGGTCGAAACGGCGAAGTAGAACTCTGCATCGCCGGCTTCGGAATCCGCGCCAAAGCTGTTGACCCCGATCACGCGCCCACAGCCATCGAGCAGCGGCCCGCCCGAATTGCCGCGCGCAATCGGCGCGGTGTGCAGGATCGAATCGAATTGGCGACTGGGTCGTTCGCCCGACAGGAATCCTCGGCTCTTGACCGGAGGTTGAGCGCGGAAGATGTCACTGATATCCAGACCCTGCGCACGATCGACATTCATCGGATAGCCCACGGCGGAAACTTCACCCATATCGCCCGAAACGCCGCCCGAAATGGTCAGTGGTGGGAAGCGCAGGCTGCCACCGGTGATCTGGAGCAACGCCAGGTCGTTGCGCGGACTGACCGAAATTGGTTTGGCATAGGCCGCCTCGTCACCTTCTGACGGGACAATCCCGATCCGCAATGTGTCGTCATGCAGCGCCTCGCGGATGACATGGGCATTGGTGACGATCATGGTCGGAGTCACGGCAAAGCCGCTGCCATGGCTTACCGGGAAGACTTCCTGCCCGTCGGTGCCAATCAGGACCACCCGCACCACGCCGCGCGCAGCTGCATCGATATCGGCGGGGTCAGCCCTGGCGATCATCGGCAAGAGGGCCAAAACAAGTGCCATCAGGAGAGTGAGAAGACGCATCATATTCTCGCTGTTTGACGGTCAAATGTTTTGACCGCAAGCTTCGGGACGCAATCATCCGGCGGATAGGTCAATGAAGTCTCAACAGACACAGGAGCAATTCAAATGACCTATCGCATTCGCGGGCTCGACCCGCAGCAATTCACGCCCGTGTTCGCGATGGACGCGGATGGGCTCAAGCGCGCACGCGGGTCGCGTCCGTCAAGGTGGTGTAATTTCGGCTGTGGCCGTGGGCCATCGTCAGGCGGCTTTGGCGGTGATGTGTAGGGGCTGATTTTCCTCCTCGATCATGGGTTGGTTGAGTTCGGCCATGCCTTCGATCTGCATGTATCGGTGCTGGAGCTGCCACTCGTCGTTCTGCTCCATCAGCACAGCCCCGACGAGGCGGATGATGCTGTCTTCGTTCGGGAAGATTCCGACGACGTCGGCGCGGCGCTTGACCTCCTTGTTGAGCCGCTCGAGCGGATTGGTTGAGTGTAACTTCGTGCGGTGCTGGGTGGGAAAGCCGGTGTAGGCGAGCACGTCGGTTTCGGCCTCGTCCATGCAGGCGCCGAGCTTGGGCCAACGGGTGCGCAACTGGTCGGCGACCTGTCGCCAGACCTGCGTTGCGCTTTTCTGATCGGGCTGCAGGAAGACCTGGCGGATCGCGGCGGCGACGACAGTGTTCTGGCCCTTGGGCACATAGGACAGGGCATTGCGCATGAAGTGCACCCGGCAGCGCTGCCAGGTGGCGCCCATGACGCGGGTGATCGCGCCCTTGAGGCCCTCGTGAGCATCGGAGATGACCAGCTTCACGCCGGTAAGACCGCGCCGAACAAGGTCCTTCAGGAAGTCGGACCAGAAGACCTCCGCTTCCGAGGGGCCGATATGCAGGCCGACGATCTCGCGCCGGCCCTCGGTGTTGACGGCCATGGCGATTATTGCGGCAACGCTGATGATCCGCCCGCCTTCGCGTACCTTGAGATAGGTGGCATCGAGCCAGAGATACGGCCATTCGCCGGTGAGCGGGCGTTTCAGAAAGGCATGGACGCGCTCGTCAATGTCCTTGCAAAGCTTGGAGACGGTGGACTTGGAGATGCCGGTCATGCCCATGGCCTGGACGAGTTCATCGACCCGCCGGGTGCTGACCCCGCCGATCCACGCTTCCTGGATCACCGCAACCAGCGCTTTCTCGACCATCTTGCGGGGCTCAAGGAAGCCCGGAAAGTAGGACCCAGCACGCAGCTTGGGGATTTTCAGGTTCAGCGTGCCTACCCGGGTATCCAGCGAACGGTCGCGATAGCCGTTGCGCCAGGTCGCGCGCTCGCTGCTGCGTTCGTGGCGACCCGCGCCGATCAGGCCATCAACGTCGGCCTCCATGATCAGCTGCAGCACGTTCTCGGCGATGGTGCGCAAAAAATCCGGTTGGCCGCCCTTCGCAGCAAGCTCTTCGATCAGTAATCTGTCCTCGGTCATCGGGAACTCCTCTTCGTCACGGTTGAAGTGTGCAAACTCCACCATAACGATGAACCCGGTGGCCACCAGCGACGCCGCATTCCGGGGTGGGGCATGCCCCACCCCGGAATACACCATCGCCTACACCGGAAATTACACCACGAGCGCGGACGCTAACCGCACGCGCAACGCGGGTCCAGGCAGGAGAAGACGGTAAGTATCCCTGCCGCGTCAGCTTACTTGATGCCGATCCCGGAGACGAGCTGGCGCTGGTCCACTTCACCAACCACGATGTCGAAACGCCCTATCGCAATGCATTCGCGATTTTCATTCGCGAATGCGCTCAGGAAGCCGCAGAGTATATCGATTTATAGGTCTTGGCGGTCTCTGCCGATCGAATCGTGACCGCTTTCACCGCCGCATAATTACCGACGCCTTCCAGTGAAACCTGTATCGTGGAGGGCGTGACCACCGAAGGAATGTTGCCTCGCTTTGCCTCCTCGAGGAACTTCTCGGCAAAGCTCAAGACACCCAGTTCATTTCGTAGCGCGTTGATCGGCCCCTGATCATGGACATACTGCTGCAGCGACTGCATGCCCGGTCCGCTGGACCATGCAACGATACCTAGATCCTCCGCAATTCCAGGCGCGACGATGACCTCGTGCCCGACGGCCCGATATAGGTCGCGCGCAAATTCGATGTCGCGAGCGGCGATTTCACTTAACCGTCCCGGCGTGAGCGACATACGGATCAAGTCAATGGCGCGTTCCTTCGAGAGGAACGATCGGCGAGCGACTACCGCAGTTATCGCGAATTCCCGATCCGCTAGCTTTGCATGGTTACCCTGAAGGAAAGTGATCATCCGCCAATAGGTGACATTAGACCGTGGAAGCCTAGGCGGACTCGCGAGCGCGGGATCGTGCACGGTAATGAACAGAAGAGCTTGCTGCACTACATACCAAGGGGCATTGCTGGCGCCCCCTACGACGATGCGGACTGCGCATTTCAGCAGCATCTGTCGATAGCCCTGCAGGTTAACATTGTCAGGAAGGCATTCCGGATCTTCGATGAAGCCTGTCTCCGTCGCGCCCGCACGCAGTACCTCAGCGAGGCAGTAATAGACGATGCGGCGCAGCTCAAAGGCACCGATGTCGCCAGCGAGGTAAGGCTCGAACAGCTTAAGAATTTCCGACAATATCTGGGGTGATGGCCAAAGATCCAAGGCAATCCTCAAGAGGCGCACGTTGGACGGATCGGTGATCCATCGTTCGATGAGCATGAGCGCGAACGCGTGAGCATCGTCGTCCAGTTCCGCTTGGGAGAGGCGAGTGCGCCTGAAAGTCTCCTCTCCCACATCCACCGAATCCTTGAAGGGGCGGTCGTCAAGCAACGGTCGCAGCGAGCGGAAAGTCGTCCGAAATCGACCGGCTGCAAAACGCCCGATTGTCTCGTCCTTCACATCGGGTACAGCTTTCAACGCCACCGGCCTCGATGCATCTGCTGATCCATGCAAGCTAGCTTGGGACCGAACCAATGCCTCAATGGCTTGGATGACTTCTTCGCCGCCACTTGCATCGAAGCCGCCCGATATAGCGCTCTGAATTCGCTCCATCTTCCTAGATTGACGCACCAGCGGCCGTTCCTCGCCACCGAAGGACGCCGTCGCCGTTTTCTCAGGGGCGACTTCGAGCCCCGCACTATACCGGTCGAGTAGAACGCCTAGCCATTCAATGACGCGTTCCTGCGCCTCTGCTGGCGTGACGCCCGCTGCCGTCGAGATGGTGAGCCTGATGTCATCGACATACCGACAGGCGTCGCGAAGCCACACGCCTGGCACAATCTCTCGTCCGAGCGCGGAAAGGACTGCTCGATCAAAATCGAGCATCACGATGTTCGAAAAGAACCCTGCGGCGACAAGTCCCTGCGGGAGCGCGATCCTCTCAAACTGCGGTATGCCGGCCCGCTGCTTATAACGAAATACCTGTTTCCGATCTGGGTCCGACCAGCCCCAATCGAGGATGGTTTCGGCGAGATCGAAGAATGCCTCGTCATCTCCTGGCTGCTGGAGCTGTCGAATCTTGGCATGCAGCGCCTCAGGTGTGACGCGGTCATAGAATTGCTTCAAATCGGTCTGGACGATGAGTACTGACTGATCCTCATCGATAAGACTTGCTGCCACGGTCTCGGGACGGTTAAGAAATATGCGATAGTCTTGGAAGAAGGCTCGATAAAGTTTCGATGATCCCCAGCGATGGACCATTAGATCGCCAGTTACCATAGGATCGCAGAACAGCCTGTTGCCATAGGACATGACCGATCGACGCCCGGCTGCCGATCGGTAGTCACAGCGTGGATCACCTTGAATGGTTTCGACCCTTTCGCTTAGGCAGAGAAGTACTGCGGTGGCGGCGACCTGATCAGGAAGCGATACATGTGCGAGAGGGCGAATCTTTGCCCCCCCGGTCTTTTGGGGTTGCCAGCGTCCCTTGCTGTCAACGTACCAGCGCTGGCTCTTGGGCGCCGGAACAAGTTTCAGCGCGCTGGTCTCATAAGCACCCGAGCGCAGCTTTTCCGAGAGCTGGGTCAAAAATTCAGGAAGGTTCGCGGCAGCACGATCGAGCTCTAGCGTATCGGAGAACCAATTATGGTGCCGAATATAGGATGCTGACTTCTTCCACGCTTGGACGAGTACATATTCCTGAGTGACTAGGTCCAACGACGGAAATAGGCGCTGCATGTCAATCAGTCCTCAAATCGAGTACGGCCAACACCGCTGAAGGCGCGTCGGTCTCTTGGCCATCGTAGCAACCTGTCACGCCTGCGCCACGAAACTTATGCGATTACAAAGTCATTTGTTGCCAAAAGCCAGAGAAACCTTGCCGCCATTGGCACGCATTGACGAGGTATCGGATTGTGCCGGTGCGTAAGATCTATGCGCGCGCCAAACGGCAACAGGCCACTTCAGAACGGAGGCTGATTATATTGAAACGCGCACCCAACAATGACGTCTGTCGGTTGATAGTCTCCACTCCAACCGCGACTGCGGCCACGCTCCGAAATCAGATGCAGGTTTTTGCGGGCCCGCGATGACACCACGTAAACGAGCTTCTTTGCCGTCTCGATCTGCGCTGGATCGCTGAAATGCGGAACCATCCCCTCCAGCAACCCGTAGGCAATCACCGCGTCAAATTCGGCTCCCTTAACCCCGTGAATCGTTGAGATGGTGATGCCAGTCCTGTCCGCAAAGACCTTCTTGAACATCGCGACCTCTGCGATCGCCGGGGAGCCTTCCTTGACCAGAAGATCGACGCGCCTTTGCGAGCAGCCGAAAAAGGCGTCATGATGCTCCTTCAGCAACGAATATGCGCCGTGATCGATGCCGAGCGCAGCGCATAGTTGATCGAAGAACGCCCTAAGAAAGGCCAAGCCATCGGTCTCACCGATCTCGATTGCATTGCAAGTCCGAAGCAGTCTCCTTCGATCCAGGCCTGCAGTGTCGACGCCAGCGTCGTGTAGGCCAGCGATCACATCGCCCGCCCATCGCATCCGGCGAACGTAAAGCTGCGGGGATGCTTCGGTCAGGATTATGCGAGCAAGCTTGTACCAGAAATTGTCCACGTCGCGCGCAAAGGGCACCATTCCCGGGCCATCAAACGAGTAGCCGGGGAGCGCAGCAACTAGCCGCCGTGTCATGCTGGCGAGGTGAACCCACCGTGGTGCTACGATGCAGACTTCGTGCGCGGCTATTCCCTGCGTCTCGACATTGTACTTTATAAGCCGCACCAACTCGGCCTCAAGGTCGTCGCGGTGAGTCTGCTGGTCAAACGACACGACGCTCGCATAATTTTTGTTGTGACCGACCGCCTCGATCTTCGAAGCGAAGACATTGTAATTGCCGAAATATCCAACGATGCGGGAGGATGATCGGTAATTGTCTACCAACTCCATCTCCTTGAACTGGATGCCGCACCGGGCTCCGAAGTCGGCTGCCGTGATCGCGTAGCCGCCGAGAGAGCTGTAGATCGCCTGATTAGGATCTCCGACCACGAAAGCGCGTACGCGACCTTGCGAGGCCTTCAGGATCGAGGCAAGGATCGCGTATTGGATCTCCCGCGTGTCCTGAAACTCATCAACGAGGACGCACTCGAAAATGGACCCGAGCAAAACACTGATCGAGGGGTTCTTCTTGATCAGCTGATAGGCGCAGAAAAGAATAAGCTCAAAATCTATCTTCCTCTCGTCGCGAAGCGTTCCCCAATATGTCTTAAGCACCCCCTTGATAACCGGGTGTTTATCTGTCGCGGTGCTCGTGAGCCGGTAGCCGGACGGCGTGAAATAATAAGCGCAGTCGTAGCGGTTGAGGTTCGTACCCTGCACCTTGCCGCAAATATCATCGAGCATTTGCTCCGTGTCATGCCCATTGATGACCTGGAACCCGTTTGCGAGCGCCGGGTAGTAGATCCCATAGGGCTTGAGGATCCATTCCAGGCAGAATGAATGGATGGTTCCGATCCAGAGCTGACTCGTATCGACCCCGAGTTGTTCGATCCGTTCGTGGATCTCGTCCGCAGCCCGGTGGGTATAGGTAATCGCGACGATGCGCTTCTTGTCCGATTTCAGCTCCGACAGAAGGCGTGCGATCTTGAAGGTGAGGGTTCGGGTTTTGCCGCTTCCAGGACACGCAACGAGAAAGACGCTGCCCGGCTGCTCGATTGCCGCCACCTGAGCGTCGTTGAGATCCGTCTTGTCCAAGACGAACACCTCAAAAGCTCGCGAGTATGACGTTGATGCCGTCGGCAGGGAATGCAGTGAGCATCTCGGATCGAACGCCAGCGAAATCGATCTCGCCACGGCTGTAACGGCGGATCTGCTCGCGCATAGCGGTGATCGCTTCGGGCGCATGGATGTCCGACTGAGCGAGAACGCCAACTCGATACTCCAGCACGTTTGCCCATGTCTGGGTCGTGACAGGCAGATGCGCCTGGAAGATCGCATCAAGGATATAGTCGGGAATGACCGTCTCCGGCGTGATCATTCGTCCGAGGATGATCGCAAACCACCCTTTGCCAGCGTAGCGGGCCATCGTCAGAACGCGCGTTCCGAAGCGCTCGATATCGCCGGATTCCAGCTCCTCCTTTGATACCGCGATTGTTCCAGCGTCTTTATAGATGTCACTGAGAACCGATACGACTGTCCCCGCGTTGCCAGCGGCCACGAAATCGACCTCAAACGTATTGTCAGCGAAATGAGCCGTGAGCCATGGATTGCCGTCGCACAGCAGCTTGAGCGCCGCTTCGCGCCGAAGGCCTGCAACCTGCGACCCCAACGCCTTCTTCTTCGCTGCGGCATCTTCTTCGCTGTCGAGAATGTCATCGTCCGTATCGATGAAGGCGCGATCGAGATCGGTGATGATCGCACAGCGCTTGCGAATGCGATCGTCGTGGAACAGGACCGCCACATTCTCGAAGCCGGTGCTGCGGATGTTGATTAGGCTGATGCCGAGCTCGTCCAGGCTCAGCCCGAGGACTCTCTTCACCAGAATCGGTATGAGAATTTCCTCGGCATCGCCTTCGACGAGCACCACGCTCTTTGCAAAAAGCAGATTGCTGCGAACCGCGTCGAGGTAACGCTGAATATTGCCTATCTGGCCAGAATCCAGACCCGCGGACGGCTGGAAGACATCACATCGTCCGCCTTGTCGACCAAGGATATTAATGTTCTCGACGTTGCTTACCTCGGAAATGTGGGTCGAGTGAGTCGAATAGATGACCTGAGTGTCGTCATAGTTCAGGCGGTCGAAAAGCGTCTTCTGGATATGGGTGTGGATGTGCGCCTCCGGCTCCTCGATGACGAGGAAGTTAGCGAAAGACTCCTTCTGCTTCTGATATTTGAACTCGAGCAGCTTCAACGTCAGGTAGATGAGGTTCGCGCCGCCTAGGCTGAGCTCATGGATCGCGCCTTCATATTGCTCATCGGATTCGCCCACAAACAGCTTGAGCGACTGGAACAGGCGGTCCGCCTCATCGGATAGGTCCGAGCGAATCGAGAGCGAGCGCGGTGAATAGGTTCCGCCCGCCGCATCGGTGATGGTCTCGCGGATATCAGCGCGAATGGTCCCGACATCGGGAAGACCCTCGATCGCGTCATTCAGCCCTTTGACCAGAGCGCTGATCGGTTGAAAGCTCGCCGCATCAATCTCGCCACTCCTGCCCTTGAGCAGGGTGAGCAGCGGATTGGTCCGGTTGTTCTGAAAATCAGCGACAACATCACGGAGCGCTTGGACGAACGTGAAGCACACTTCGCGCGAGATCGAAAGCATCCCTGGGATCACACCCCCAATCGCAGGATTCGACAACTCCTGGGGGAATTCCACCGCGTCGAAATCTCCGACGAGTTCCTTATAGGTAGCGGGATCGCGGAAATCCGCGACGCTCTTGCCGGTGAATATGGTCTCGTAATCGTCGAGCGTGATCTTGGATCTGACGGCGGCAAGGCCGGAGGTATCGCCAACGGGGAGATCACCAAAACTCCGCCGGATCGCTACCTTGGGCCGAAAGATCAGGTTGTACGTCGCCCTGCCAATGGTGCCGTCCGCGATGTTGCCGGTGCCGTGCAGAAATAGGGACTGGATCGCCTCATCTTGAGATACGTCCTCGAACTCGAGGCTGATGATCACCCAGTGACCGCGCCAGTCTCCCAATCCACGATGAAAGTCCTTCTCATCGAGCCGATACGCCGACCGTAGCAAAGTGTCGTCGAGCAGGAGGCGGATTGCTCGGAACAGGTTGGTTTTGCCCGACCCGTTCTCGCCGATGATCGTGTTGACGCCCTTGTTGAAGACGACGTTCGCTCGCTCGAAATTCCGGTAATTGACCAGCTGTAGTCTCGAAATATGCACGAACGACGTTCCCCATTTAATCTGCAGTCATTTAGTTTTGCCTGTCCGAAAACCGATTGTAGGCGTCCATCCTGTGCACCAGCAGCTCGACATCGCGTAGATAGATCTCCCTGCGGAGGAAGCCGATTTCCGCTTCGCGCTGAGCATCGTTCACGTCGATGTACCAGGCGCGTGGATTGGGGTTCCCGTCACCGTTCCAGCGATAGCCACGCGCCTTCAACGCATCCTTCAGGTCGAACGGGGCATTCTCTGCCCAGATCCGCCAGGTCGGTAGACGCGCGGAATCGAGCAAGCTCGCAAGTGCAGTCCGGTTCGTGACCGGCAAATCCGACGCGAGCAATTCGATCACTGCGCGGCAATCATGCTCGGCCCGGTGCCGATCGTAGAAGAAGCCCGCGCCCGCCGCGAGATAGTGGAGCTTCGTTCCCTCGAAGCCCTCGGCTGCCCAGTCGATCTGCGACATCGAGCATGCCCATGGTTTTGTCGTGAAAACATCGCTCAGCCGCTCCGCGAAGCGCCGGTCGAACGCAGCATTGTGGGCGATCACGAGCGCCGCCGGACCTGCGAACGTGGCAACTTCGGCAACGTCGATTTTATGCCCGGCGACCATGGAATCGGTGATTCCGGTAATCCGAGTGATTTCTGGTGAGATCGGAGTGCTAGGCTCTTGGTAGCGATGGAATGTTTGCCCGATCTCAAACACCCGCCCGTCCAGGGCGTAGGTGAAGGGTATCATCGCCAACTCGATGATCTCATCCTTTTCAAGATCGAGTCCGGTAGTCTCAACGTCGATGACAATTGCTGATTTGGTCGGCGTGCCGTCGGGCGGAGTCACGGTCGATCGTGGCGACAAACGCCGCTGGACGCGATAGTCGCCGCTCGCGCAGAGCAGATGAGCCAGTTCTTCAAGGTTGGGTGTGGACTCGTTCATTGAGGTTCGCTTCTAGCAAACCAATGTAGAGAAAGGCAGTTTTATAGTGGGAGCTTTGAGCTACAATAGGCTTTCGAAGCATTGCCCGCAGGCCAGGCCCGTCAGCATGGTTCCAACACTGATCGTTCCCCGTTTTACCCTCGCCCTAAACGTGGGCCTTGCACCGCCCTGCGTGGGATCAAAAAAACGCGCAGGCACATGTAACCCCGCCATCCGGCCCAGTTACTGTCATCCCACGGAAGCCAATTGGAGACGAAGAATCTTCTAATGACCGCTCATTCAAACCCAACAATGTCAGCAATCCGAGGGCAGTGGGCTTTAGGAAGGTCAACCCCAAATTAGCGACAAACGCCGACTAAAGAAAACTCTCCCCAGCATGATTGTCGAACAGCGCTGCGTCGCGGACATAGCCGAGCAGCACTTCAACCTTCTTCTGGCGCGAGACTTCCTGCATCTTCGGCAATGAGGCCCCTGCCTTTGCAGCTTCGGTCAGGAACCCCGACCGAAGGGAGTGCGCTCCCACTCCAGCAGGATCGAGTCCAACCTTGTCCGCATACCGCTGGATCAACCTCGCCACCGAGCGATCAGACATAGGCTCCTTCGTCATCAAGCCCTGAGCATCGGTTCGATAAAATAGGGGGCCCGCCTCTCCTCCCCTTACGCTCAGCCATTCGTTGAGGCGGGGACCGGGCTTTAGCACCTTGCCTGAGGGAACCGCGATGACCTGCCCTGCCCCCTCCTGGTCGGTCTTGGAATGCCGGATCGTCAGCTTGAGCCCTTCCCGGACCAGCTCGAGGTCAGCGAGTTGCAGCGCGACCAGTTCGGAACGCCGCAGTGCCGCCGCCAGCCCAAGGGCCATCACCGCCCGGTCGCGTATCGCTCGCGGACTCTGGCCTTCGGCCACTGCGATCATTCGGGCTAGATCGGCGGCCAGAATTGCGCTCTTCTTCCGCGTCGGGCGCGCACGCTGCTCGCGGCGGATCCCTGCAAGTGTGTCGCCAATGACATCGCGCGGATCGCGATGCTGGGGTGCGACTTGTCCCGCCTGCCGGTGTTGCCAAGCGATAGCTGCAAGATGCCGCCCGATGGTGCTGTCCGCCCTCCCCGCCTGTGCCAGCGAGGCAAGGTATGTGGCCACTGCCTCCGGCATGGCAGGCATAGGCTCAAGATCGCGCGTCCAACACCATTCCTCAAACTGGCGCCAGTCACTATCATAGGCCCTGACCGTGTTGGCCGCCTTGGACCGCGCCCGGTATGAGCGAGCCGCTTCGATCTCAGCCGCCAGCTGCGGCGGGATCGAATTCCCCAGCGGCTCGAGCGCGACGGCATCTGAAGGCCTCAAAGCCTTGTTGCTGTGATCGTTCAAGGCGTCACTCCTCATGCTTCAATGTCGGTGCTCTGCCTTGCGCTTCCCTGCGGGCCTCGGGCGAGATTGCAGCGAATTTGGCTCCCTCTATATAGATAAATGGATCGTCCGTGAAGGGCGCTTATCGGACATCAAAGGCACCGTACAAGCTGGGTATACTTTTTAGGTCATTTATATACTATCTGGCCGATGGCATCCGCCCCAGCACTCTGGCAACTGACGCTTGCTCGCATCGAAGGCGCACTCCCCTTCATCTCACCCGAGCTGTCCGAATGCCTTGCGCTGGCCTCACTCCGGCGCCTCTGGCGCGTACAAGTGCGCGATTATCCGTTTGATAATATTGGAATTGAACACAATCCGGGGCTTGAGGCCGACGAGCTTGTGCGCTCGTGGTACTCCGAAGAACGCCGTCAGTTCTTGTCGTGGATCAGCCGGCGAGGTCACCCTCCTCTCGCCCATGCTGCCAAGCTGGTCATGGCCGCGAAAAGTCACTCCGAAGGATTCAGCGAGACATACAGGCCTGCTGATCGCGCGCTCGAACGGCTCGATGCGCTGCTGCCGACCAGCGATCCGATGGGCACCCTCCTTGAATGGCTTGCGGAACTGCGAACTGAGGAAATCGACTTTCTTGAAGGCGGCAGCGAGATCATCGAGGTCAGTGGGTTCGCGGTCACACGTTCGGCGCCCCGGGGGGCGGCCTGGGCTGCGTCGCTTGCGGCCGCCATGCGCCCACACTTGTTTGGGCTGGGCTCGGCGCCAATGGCGCTTGCTGGGATCATGCCGCGGGCTCTGTTCCGTGAACTTCACGAGGATCCCCTGCCCGTCCTATTACGTCGTGCGCTTCAGGCTGCTGCTGAGAGTGCAGCCGCAGACCTCCGTGCCATGCAAAGGGCTCACCTGCAGGCTGAGGGAGCACTTTCAGGCCTCTACGCCTCGTCGACGGCTCCCCTGGCTTGGCGTCTTGTAGCCGGCATCGGACCTCTTACCCGTGCGGAGCTTGCCAGAGGCCTTGAGGTGACCAAGCGAACCGCGTCACAATCAGTTGCGGCTATGGTGACTGCCGGCATGGCCAGTCTTCGAACTTCCGATGGCGCAATCGTCCGAACGGACACGTGAACGTGTCATGGACCCCGGAATACTTCCCGGTAGCAAACGCCAATTCGATTTTGTGAGCTCGCTCTGCGGCGTAGCAGCTGCTCTACGAACTTTTTCGCCCTGCCCGGGTCAGCGAATGACAACTTACGTCGCTGTCCACGCGTTCCAATCCGGCCCCACGAGAATTCAACAATCGCAACACCGAACAGGTCTTGGCTCCGAGATATGGCATAGCGCCGTGCAACATTGAGATCGGGATTTTTGGCTTCGAGCCAAATGTGACACTCGTTCTGATCATGCTCTAACATACGGAGGAGTATGCGACAGCCGCCTGGAGCTAGGCCAATCGGAAGTTTGAATCACAGGTCTCTATGGTGATTCAAGGAATCGATCCTGAGGCTGTGACCGCCGCTCAGCTGCGGACGTCTGATTCTTATGGAATTTGCACGTCTCTCGGGCGAGGTCATTCTCGAAGCGAGAGCGCGATCTTCCTTAATCTTGAATCAAATCAATAACAAATCCGCCGCAGGCGAAAACGTTAGGGGATTTAGATTCTAAGGTTAAGAGGTTACCTGCTCGCCATCAGCCTGCAAACTCCTGATTTCTCGCGAGTCGGGGTCGCTATGTCGAATCTGATAACACGATGTTCGGTTTCTGATAGCACGACCGCCAGATTCTAATAACACGTCATCTGATGCCCGATCACACGTTGGCCACCTCCCTGCCCTGTTGATAACTTTGAAAGCACGGCTCAGAGCGTGAGGCCATAGGATCAGTTAGCGTTCCGATTCACATATGGTGCGTCGATCCCAAACTTTCCGATCGCCATTTGTCCCGAGGCTGAAACGGACGTGTTTTCGGAAATCTGGTATCTCCGGTTGAACGTGTTTTCGGGAATGGCTTTTGGCGGCGTCCTTTTTCCTCCAGCTTGCCGGCTGACCCGTCGCGCTTCTTGGAAGCTGTGCCCGAAGTGGAGGCTTAGGCGATCTGCAAGCTGGTCCGACCTTTCCACGTTAGATGGCTGATTTCAGTCAAAGATGACCGGCTTAAGCACTCGCGGAGTGTTCAATGCTGGTGCTCTTGGGTCTTGTCGGCAATTCTTTAGCAGGTGCCGAACGTAGACGTAGTTTTCTGATCGGGCGGGGTAAGTGGCGTGATTCCCGAAAACACGTTCGGTATCGGGCGTACATCATGAGACCGTTCTTATATTTCCGATCAATCGCGATGCTTGCCGCAGACTGTCACCGGTCTGAAGCTGGGCGACGGCGCTACTAGCGCGCCGGGCGCACATAACCGGTCCCACAGACGGGCGCGACCTTCAAAAGCCCGGAAGCGTATGCTTGTTGCGCTCGTGGTGCTTCTTCATGAAGCCGTAGAACCGCTTCGAGTAGTTCCTTGGCAACTCATGGGGATTGCTGTTCAGAAAGGAATCGAATTGCCGCATCAGCACATCGAGATCCCAACCAGGACATTCAGAACGGATGGCCTGATAGATTTCGGGATCAAGAGTGTCCTGCGCGCCCCCTCCCCTCCGTCGTGACTGAGATTGGCTTGCGTTGCTGTCCAATGCGGCTGATGCATCGGCTTGCTGTTCGGGGCGCAAGCTCGCACTCGTTGTTGCAAGGAGCTTGCGCACGAGGGCAGGATCAACGAATTCCGGCGGAGGGCTGACCTTGGCTGCCTTTTCGGGGGTTGCGCGCTGAATGCGCTGGGCTCTGCTCTCCGTGGTGACAGAGCCACTATCCTCGATTTTTCCAGAAGGTTTTTCGAGATGGCGACGCATCACCATCTTCAGCTTTGGACGCGGCGTCTCTGCTCCAATGACCTCCAGACTGATATCCGGCAGGTTGTTAGCTCGCGCCAATTCAAGAATCTTGTTCTTGAACGAGGGTAGGGAGCTTTCGCTGCCGCTTTTCTGATGAAGAGTTTCGAAGCCAATCGTGAAACCTTCTGGCCCATTGCCACCAGCGTGCTTGCGAGCGGCGCGGTAGAGCCATTTCCCAAGTCCGCTCGTTATCTCGAAATACAAAGGCGAAATCGCAAGGACATTTCGCTTGTCCATGACCCCGTCGAAGAACCACTTGGAAAGCGTGATTTCCATCCCAAGCGAACGCTGGGTTCGTTCATCAACGAGATGAGTATAGCTATCGATCCACGAAAATGTGGTCTCGCGGGATTTGGAGTTCGCGCGGATGTTCGTCTTGATCGTCGTGGCCTGAAGACGATCAAGCGCTGCGATCAGTCGCTCATAAGCGCGCCCGCTTACACCCCAGCAGATTCGCTTGAGAAGATCGCCAGGTTGAACACGAATGGTCGGCGACAGGTCGTTGTCACCCCGCTCGCGCAATTCGTTGAGGTGGGACGCCAGATAGATCATGATATCTGCATCCCAGATGGTCGCCATCCCATAGGCTGGGTTGGCTGATACATGCACGGTGACCGACTTATCCGGACTGAGGTACTCAATGGGTTTCAGGCGCTTCTTCTTCGAAAGGCTGAAGAAAGGACGCTGCATGGTCTCCTGATAGTCCCGCAGCGAGATGTCGCTGAAATCAGGCAGCGTGAAGAACATCTCGAACTGCACCCGGCGACCGGAGGAGGACTGATCTTTCTCGCTCACGTTCTTCGCTCGGTAAATCTGCCGCTGTCCCACACGTGGGACAAGTTAGTTAAACATATGAAATACAACGATAAAAACCACATTTTCAGAGTGCTGAACACATGGCCATAGGTGGGTCCGAAACCCTCCTTCATGGGGCAGGCCTTTTTAGAATCTTCGCCTTCTCAATCAGAGGGCGCAATGCATCGAGGATTTCGTCAGCGCTCAAATCAGTGGGGTTGATCGTTATCGTGAGCCCTCGTGCACGATCCTTTTCGATGACACCAATGGACGATCCCGCCGCTTCGATTACGGCTTTCTGAACACGGCCAGGCCTGCCCGAAACTGCCTTGAGCAGACGGACAACAACCTGAGGGCCAGAAATTGGCTCTTCGTCTCCGGATTGCCGGAAACTTTGCTCCGCAGCGATCTGCTTTGCTGCTTCCTCCATCCTAGGGCGCAGCGATGGGTTGCGTATGGCTGGAAGAAGCTTGTCACCGTACCGCACCTGAAGTTCCATTGGCGACGCAAATGCGCTTACGATTGTTTGCGGAATCTCTGTCAGGCCGATGTACCGGGCGAGCGTAGATTTCGAGATCTTTACGCGTTCAGCAAGCCGGGCCTGAAGGCCATCGTAATAAGTATCGACTGCTGCCTTGTAGTTCAAACCGCGCTCTAAATCTGAGATATCTTCCCTCTCGCGGTTCTCGATATCAGCAAGGCGGAACGCAGCTTCGTCATCGAGATCTTCGATAATCGCGACGAGCTCGATATCCGGGTAGTGATTGGCGTTGAGCCACGCGACGGCCCAGTGGCGCCTTGTGCCAATGATCAGTTCGTACTGCAGCTCACCTTGCTGTTTCCGGCGCACGACTACTGGGATGCGGTTCCCGTTTTCTGCTTGGATCGATTCAATCAGAGATCGCAAACGGGGTTCGGTGAGCTGTTCGTAATCACGGGCGTTTCCCGGCCAGATCGAACATTCTGCAGGTTTGAGCCGGATGGTCGGGCGCTTGACCATCCGCGCTGCTTCCGTGAAGCCTTCAAGCCGACGTGTTGTGAAATTGCGCGATGCGGTTGCCCCTGCAGCGTCCTTGGCTTCAGAGACGGAAGGCTGGTCAGGGGCAGGGGAGGCGAGGGCCTCGCCAATCAATGAACGACGGCTCACGCTGCAACACTCCCTGCCGTGTCAGATGACCGTCTCGAAATGCTCTTCGACGGCCACTGCTCATGTATTTCGTTCAGAACTTCTCCGAAGACTGCGTTGAGATTGTCCCGGCAACGCTGGTAGGTTGCGTGCGCAGCTGAAGGCTTGCTTTCATAGATCGACCGGAATGCTTGAGTGGCATTCTTGATTTCCTCAGAAGCTAGGATCGGCTGATTCAGCAGGAAATTGGCATATGTGGCCTTCATCATCTTCCACATGTCGGCTTCACCTGGCTTGCTGGGGGTGTAGGCCGAGCAGACGACGCGAATGAACCCGTAATCAACAGGCGTTCCGTGATCCTCGAGGATCTCGATATTCTCGGCGATGGTGTCCATGAAATGGATGGTTGAAAGATAGTCGAGCTGCCTTGCCGGAACCGGGATAAGCATACCTGTTGCGGCGGCCATCACATTGAGGCCCAGGAACCCCATAGCCGGCGGAGGATCGAGCAAGACGACGTCGAAGTCCTTGATGATGGTGTCGATGCCAATACGGAGACGCTGAAGTCCCTCGCGCACTGCTTGTCCGCCCTCCGTCAACGTTGCCGTGAGGTCCCACTCTGCATCCTGCAGGCCAAGGCTTGACGGCACTATTTTGATTGTAGGCCAAGCGGTTTCTCGGATTGCCTTCCTGAAATCGTCGAATGTACTGCGAGGCGACAGGAAGTTTCCTAAAGTCTCCTCTTCGTCGATAAGTGCTTCGGGCTGAATGTCGAACATAGTTGTCGTTGACGCCTGCGGATCGCAGTCGATCACGAGAACGCTATATCCGTTCAGCGCGAGAAAATCGGCGAAATGCTTGGTAATCGTACTCTTGCCGACGCCGCCCTTGAAATTCTGCACGGCTACTACAACCGCATTCTCATGGGCTAGCTTGCCCGGATGAATGTTCAGCGCCTTGCGAATATGAGTAAGGTCTTCGAGCGTGTAATAGCGGCGGCCATTGTTAAGCTGTTTCGGAGGCGCGAGACGCCCCTCCTTCTCTGCCTTGGCAAGCGCTTCAGGCGTTCTTCCGACCAATTCCGCTGCCGCCGTAGGCCCAAAGGTGATATCGAGGACCTTGCGTTCATCAGGTTTGAACACCACAGCTTTGACCCGATCGCGCATCATTTCGCAGGATCTGGTCATGTTTCGCAGTGTGTTCACGGTGTAGGACATGCGTCTGCCTTTCGATGAATCGCAGTTCTGCGACCCAGTTCGTGTTTTATGATCATTTTCGGCGGTAGAAGTCAAACCGATATCATCGGAATGGTGCCGGTC